>CAMBBW010000062.1 GCA_945863425.1 Lishizhenia tianjinensis | reverse complement strand
TGGACAAAATTCTTTAAACACGATTGGTGCTGGTGCACGATACGTTGATATTGGCGATCTAGATATTACGGGCTCCCAAATTACAGTTGAAGCAATTATCCGTAAATCAAATACTACGGTTTCAAACATTATTTCGAAACATACAGGTGCAGCAGATGCAAATTATTTATTTCGACCTACGTTGTTTGGAATAACAACCACAGCAGGGTTTTTCTTTTGCACCAATCCAATCACTTTACCAATAAATGAATGGTATCATATTGCTGCAACGTATGATGGTTCGTTGATAAAATACTACGTGAACGGCTGCAAAGTAAATGAATTACCTGCAACAGGCGATTTAGTTCAAAACAACCTAATAACTGCAATTGGTGCCCGCCCAGCAAATACAGTTCCTGTGGAGCATTTTAGAGGGAATATTGACGAAGTGCGTATATGGAATCTTGTGCGAACAGAGGTGGAAATTCAACAAAACATGAATTTTCTATTACCAACCACTCAGCCGGGCTTACAAGCCTATTATAAGTTCAATAATAACTATCTAAATAGCCAAGGCAATGCAGCATTCAACGGAACTCCGCAAGGAAGCCCAGCTTTTGACATTGAATCCACACTTTTTTTACCTCTGATTATTATTGCCGCACTACCTACTGATGCTTCCTGCTATGGTTTTTCAGATGGATCAGTTACAATTACCGCTGCGGGAACAGGCGCACTCACTTATTCAATTGATGGAGTTACTTATGTTTCAACAAGCACATTTTCTAATTTACCCGCGGGAAGCTATACGGCCTATGTGAAAAGTCCACAGGGATGTATTGTTTCGCAAACTTTTACCATCAATCAGCCGCCTCAAGTACCCACACCAGTGATCAATTTCCCGAGTCCGCTGTGTGAGACTGACAGCTTATTTTTAAGTATCGATTCATTAGCAGGAGCCAGCTGCACGTGGACAGGGCCAAACAATTTTACCACATCACTTTTAGACACTGTTATTCCGAATGCTTCAGCAATAAATAGCGGAAATTACAACGCCTTTTTCACCTTAAATGGTTGTAATAGCGACACCCTAATTCAACCCATTACAGTGAATCCTATTTTCGATATTAACATCGATACCACAATTTGTTCAAACGAAAGTTATTCCCTTGGAAATCAAAACTTAAATACTCCAGGATCTTATACCCTTGCATTGCAGACCATCGCAGGTTGTGATTCTATTATTCATTTAACATTGCAGGTTAATCCGGCCTACTCTTTTGTAAGAGACACCTCATTGTGCGCTGGTGAGTCATTTACGTATCAAGGCCAAACATTGAATGCTACTGGCGTTTATCCCTTTTTCTTGCAAACAACGCTTGGTTGTGATTCAACAATTACCTATAATTTGATTGTTTATCCTATTCCTGCTCCACCAATCTTATCTTCCAACAGCCCCGTGGAATGCCCTGGCGACATTATGAATTTTCAAGCAGACACAGTCACCGGTGGAACATTTACTTGGTCAGGGCCCAATAATTTCACGTCTTCAGCAAGTAGCAATTCTTTTTCATTTGACATCGAAGACATTGGGATTTACAGTTCAACCGTTACTGTCAATGGATGTGAATCTCCAATTTCATCAATTGATTTATCCATTTTGAAAATCTTTACGTTTGATGATTTCGAATTTCCCAATGTAATCACGCCAAACGGAGATGGAATAAATGACAATTTAGATTTAGAGAATTATTTTGAAACCTGCCAAGAGTTTACGTTTTTTGTGTTTAATCGTTGGGGGAATTTAGTTTATCAACAATCCAATACAGACATACCATTTGGAGGATTGACCTTGGATACAGCCACGTTAGTTGACGGAGTTTATTTGTATAAATTAAGCTATGAAAAAGGCGAGAAAAATGGCTATATTCACGTAATTCGATAGAAAAACAAAGAATGAAGTTTGTTATTTTAACGAACTCATTGGTTAATAACATTCCATTGTAAAGAATATCTCTTTAAATTAGTTTCATTCCCTCGGAAAAAAGTTAATTTTGACACTTGTCATAACACACATTACACATGTCGATTGAAATCAATAATTTGTTTAAGTATTACGGTGAACAAGCCGCAGTAAAAAATGTTAGTTTTTCAATTCCGAAAGGACAAGTAGTTGGGTTTTTAGGGCCAAATGGAGCTGGAAAATCTACCACAATGAAAATAATTACAGGATTTATTCCTGCATCTGAAGGTAGTGTTTCTGTTTGCGGAATTCCGGTAGATACGAATAATTTAAAAACACGGCAAAAAATAGGTTATTTACCCGAAAGTAATCCCTTGTATACAGACATGTATGTTCGCGAATACTTAGAATTTGTTGGTAGAATTTACAAAATAAAAAATCTCAAGCAACGGGTTAATGAAATGATTGACTTAGTTGGTCTGGGTGTCGAACAACATAAAAAAATTGAAGCTCTATCCAAAGGGTATAAACAGCGTGTAGGGTTAGCACAAGCCATAATACATGATCCGGAAGTACTGATCTTGGATGAACCAACATCTGGTTTGGACCCCAATCAATTGGTTGAAATTCGCGAACTGATTAAAAATATCGGTAAAGAAAAAACAGTTTTACTTTCCACACACATCATGCAAGAGGTTGAGGCTATTTGTCAGCGGGTATTAATTATCAAACAAGGTGTACTTGTTGCGGATAATATTTCCAGTGACATAAAATATACAGACAACAAACAAACTGTTTTTGTAGAATTTAACAAATCAGTCAGCAAATCAGAATTGCAAAAAATACAAGGCGTTCAGGCTGTTCGGCAATTTGAACAAGGTTGGTTAATAGAGGCAACAGAATTAATAGATCTTCGATTGAAAATTGCTGAATTTGCTCAGCAAAATGGGATTTTACCATTGACATTGAAATTAGAAGCCAAATCTATGGAAGAATATTTTAAAAGTTTGACCAAAAACTAAGATAAAAAAGGCTTTTATTTCGTAAATTCGTGCCATATCCATCTCATATGATAATTGGCATTTGTGGGGGCAGTGGCTCAGGAAAAACGACTCTATTAAATCGATTAAAGGAAGAATTCAAACATTCAAATCCATCTGTTATTTCGTTAGATAATTATTATTTACCTATTGAAAAACAAGAAAAAGATGAAAATGGTAAAGTGAACTTTGATTTACCAACTGCACTTGATCGCGCTAGAATAAGTGCAGACTTAACTAAAATCAATAATGGAGAAAGCATCACTTTAAAAGAATACCACTTCAATTCCCCACCCGATTTAATTAGTCACATCACCATTCACCCATCAGAAATACTAATCATTGAAGGACTTTTTATTTTACATTACGAGGAGATTAGGCAGTTTTTAGACCTAACTATTTTCGTTAAACTGGATCCTGAAATTCAATTACAACGACGCATTTTACGTGATAAGGAAACACGTGGTTATTCCTTGGACGATATTTTGTATCAATGGGAAAACCATGTTTTGCCCTGCTACGAAAACTACATTCATCCTTACCAACAACATGCGCATTATTTTTTTCGTAACGACGAATACATTGAGGAGGATTTTGAGCACCTTAAAATGGGGATTTATTCTCAATTAAAGGAAAAATCAACAAGCAACTCCTTAACCAATTGAGAGTTATTGCTGCCAAATACAAATCATACTTTATTTCGCTCGCGTTCTTTATTGCCTATGCATTAAGTTACTCACTTATTTTTTACCAAAACAATCAAGATACAACTCAACGATTAACAACTAAACTCAATGAAATTGAGCATAAATTAGACCGACTTGCAGACATAAAGCTAAAAGAAATTGTTCGCTACGGAACGTATAACTCTTGGAAGGAACAGAATAACGACAATCGCTATGCAATTCATATTTATAAAAATGATTCTTTACTTTATTGGAATACCAACCAATTACCCGTTAGTAGATTTGCTGATATACATTTCCCAAGCGAAGGATTAAATCATTTACAAAATGGCTGGTATCTAACAAAAACCAAGGCATCCAATGGATATATTGTTGCGACATCTTTTCTAATAAAAACAGAATACCCTTATCAAAATGAACACTTAATAAATGGGTTTTCGAAAGAACTGAAAATTCCCATTGCCGCTCATATTGTTGTAGACAAGGAATCTCCGCTTCGTGTATACGACAGTAAAAAAAATTACCTTTTCAGTATTGAACCTTTTGAAAGACAAATTCCTCAAGATAGCCAATCCTTTATCCTATTGTTTTTATTGATTGCAGCAATTGGATTTTTTGTTATTGCATTGTTTTCAAGCTTTAAAAAAAGTAAATTACAGCTAGCCTGGATTTTTCCTCTGATTTTGTTGCTACTTAGGATTATTTCTCTGGGATTTTCAAAAAGCTTTTTCACAAATGATGTCGCCATTTTTAGCGAAACCTTATTTTACATTAACCCTTTATTTCCAAATTTTTTCGAGTATTTGATTACTATTTTTGTCATTACTTTTTTAACGAGTTGTTTGGTTTATTACCTGAAACAAATTAAAAAGAATAACATAGGGGCCATTGCTGGATTATTTGTTTTGCTTCTAGGAACCTTTTTATTCTGGTTTTTCATACTGTATGTAACCGATAGTCTAGTGACCAATTCCACAATTCATTTGTTAACTGATCAATTTTTTAAGCTAAATCTCTTATCCTATTTAGCCCTATTTTCAATTGGAATCTTGTTTTTTAATTACTACTCTATCCTAGCAAATACCGTTGATGCTTTAGAACGAATTAATTATAAACGCAGTCATTTGGCTCGTTTTTTATTTTTGGTTAGTGTAATTTTCATTTTCACAAGTATTTACCTTACCAAATATCACATTGTTGGAGTTCTTATTCCGCTAATTGTTTCCTTATGGTTGGTATTTACCCTGCGTAAAAAACCCGTAAATATCACCACGGAAATAAATGGATTATTTCTACTTATGCTGGCATCTTTTTTCATTGCCTTTAATTTGACTTGGTCGAATGAGGTTAAAATGAATCAAGAACGCGAAAAATTGGCCGAACAGCTTGCGTCTGAAAAACAGATGGAGACAGAAAAAGAATATGTAGGAATTTCAGATAAAATAAATACGGATCCATTTCTAAATAGAATTTCTAAGTCAACCGATGGAATGGATTTAAGTGATTTCGAATATTCCATGGAACGCAAGGTTTTTAATGGTTATTGGGAAAAATACGACATGAACTTCAACTTGTTTGATTCAAATGGTCGATCGGTTATAACGAAAGATAATTTACAATTCAAAGATTTATCCCTCTTGATACGAGACCACTGTGAACGATCTAAAATTGATAGTAATATATTCTATGTAACCGATTATACTAGTCAGTTAAGCTATGTGATTTTGCAACCATTTTTAAATGCAGATAGCAACAAGTTCTATCTTTCAGCTACACTTAAATCGAAGAAAATACCAGAAGGAATTGGTTTTCCTAGATTATTAATCTCATCTAAAGCAAGCGTTTTACAATCCTTAGAAAAATTTTCAATCGCCAAATATCATAATCGAAAATTAGTATCAAAATACGGTGAATTTAGTTATCCTTCCTCCCCTTTTCTGTTACCGGATCAAGCAAAAAAAGGGTATATAACTTATGGGGGATTTAATCATTATATTCTTAAGCAAACAAAGAACGATGCTATCATCATTTCCTGTAAAATATACACTTTTCTAGATGTGCTTACCTCCTTCTCATACGTATTTACCTTTTTCGGATTAGTACTTCTTCCCTTTTATTTATCCAGAAACGGGAAATTATTTTTTAGAAATACGATTTCTCTTGCACTCAAAATTCAACTGCTATTGGTTGGAATTGTTTTCTTTTCTTTATTTGCTTTTGGATGGGGAAGTGGCATTTTTGTTAGGAATCAATATAATAAATTCACCAACAATATTATCAATGAAAAATTAGTTTCGCTTGAAATTGAATTGCGGAATAAAATTGGAGAAATGAACTATTTAGATGTCTACGAGAATGGGAATTACATCAGTTTTTTACTAAGTAAATTATCTAAAGTATTTGTCACAGACATTAATTTATATGATCCGGAGGGACACATTTTGGCAACATCAAGACCGAAAGTTTTCAATATAGGATTGATAGGTGAGCAAATGAATACACAGGCATTCAACCAATTAAAAATTCAAAACAAAAGTGAATTTATTCATCAAGAAAACATAGGTGATTTAAATTACATTTCTGCCTATTTACCCTTCTTTAATTCGGATGGAAAACTACTTGCTTTTGTTAATTTGCAACATTTTGGGCAACAACAAGAGGTTGAAAATCAAATTCAACAATTTTTAGTTGCCATTATTAATGTATTTATGTTATTGCTGGCAATTTCAATTATTCTGGCAATTATCATGTCTAATTGGGTAACAAAACCGCTCCGGCTACTTCAAACCAATCTGTCACTCATTCGATTCGGTAAGAAGAATCAAACAATCGATTATAACAAGAATGATGAAATTGGCGCATTGGTAAAAGAATACAACAAGAAACTCATGGAATTGGAGCAGACTGCGGATCAGTTGGCAAAAAGTGAACGCGAATCTGCATGGAGAGATATGGCAAAACAAGTGGCACATGAAATTAAAAATCCACTCACCCCCATGAAGTTGAGTATTCAGCAAATGATGCGTGTATTTGAAAAAGAAAATCCGGAAGCAAAAATTAAAATTGATCGTTTAGCAAATTCATTAATCGAACAAATTGATGGACTAACAAAGATTGCCAATGAATTTTCAAATTTTGCTCAAATGCCCACACCACTGCTAGAAAAAGTTGAGCTAATTGAAATCTGTAAGAATGTTATTTCCTTATTCAGTCAGGATGAATACACAATTACTTTTTCAACGAATGAAAATGAAGTGTATATTTCAGCCGATAAAGACCAATTGATTCGAGCCATTAATAACTTACTGAAAAATTCTATTCAAGCTTTTGAATTTGATAGGCCAGGTGAAATCAATATTAGCGTTCAACTTACGAATGAGAATTGCCTTATAAAAATTCAAGATAACGGTAGTGGAATCCCATTAAATCAGCAAAATAAGATTTTTGTACCTTATTTCACAACCAAATCTACTGGAACTGGCATAGGGCTTTCAATAACCAAGCAAATAATTGAAAATCACAATGGAACAATTAACTTCCAAACCACAGAAAATAGCGGAACAATTTTCACCATTGAACTACCTATATTGGTTATTTAACTATTCCATCTTCAAAAATTATCAGTAATATTACATTCCTAAATTAATAACATGAAATACATTTATTTTTTCCTTGCCTTTTGGCTTTTCCTTGGTTGTAAAAACCAACAAGAAGTTTCCAGTAATTTTAGTAAAAACACAGCTGAGAACCTTTCAGAAATCACAGCTGATGCATCAGAGAACGCCATTATTGAAGACTTTGATCTATCAGAATACGAAGGGGAGTTTGATGCAGAAGACATTGATCCAATTTATAACCCAAGTAGAACATTAAAAAATGATATCGTTCATACAAAATTGGAAGTTAGTTTTGATTGGTCAAAATCTAGAATGAATGGAAAAGCGACAATTACAGCGAAACCACATTTTTACGAAACCGACAGTTTAATTCTTGATGCTAAAGGAATGGATATAATGAACATTCAATTAAACGGAAAAGAGCTAGTTTATGTTTATGACAGTCTTCAACTCCAGATCAAATTAGACAAAAAATACAAAAGATCTGAAAATTACACCTTAGTAATTGAATATGTTGCAAAACCAGAAGAAAGGGAAACAGGAGGTAGTATGGCAATAACTTCAGACAAAGGATTGTATTTCATTAATCCAAAAAATGAAGAGAAGAACAAAATGCCTCAAATCTGGACACAAGGTGAAACGGAGGCAAACTCTGTTTGGTTTCCGACAATTGATTCGCCAAATGCTAAATCCACACAGGAGATTTTTATAACTGTTGATGAAAAGTACAACACTCTTTCCAATGGAAAACTAATCGCATCAAAGAAAAATACGAATGGAACGAGAACGGATCATTGGAAACAAGAACTAGCACATGCACCCTATTTATTCATGATGGCCGTTGGAGAATTTAAGGTGGTAAAAGATTTTTATACCCGTCCAGACGGAAGTAAAATGGAGGTCAATTATTTTGTTGAACCTGAATATGAACAGTATGCAAAAGCAATCTTTGGAGAAACACCTGAAATGATTAAACATTTCTCTCAATTATTGGGCGTTGAATATCCTTGGGATAAATACCACCAAATTGTTGTAAGAGATTATGTCTCAGGTGCCATGGAAAACACAGGTGCTGTTATTTTTGGTGATTTTGTTTATAAAACGGATCGAGAATTATTGGACGGAAATGATCAATCTACCATAGCACATGAGTTATTTCATCATTGGTTTGGAGACTATGTAACCTGTGAATCGTGGTCAAATCTTCCGTTAAATGAATCCTTTGCCAATTACTCTCAATATTTGTGGGATGAGCATAGGAATGGGATAGATGAAGCGAATTACCAAGGTGAACAGGAAGCTCAAGGATATTACAATTCATCTCAAGGTGGAAATCATCATAATCTAATCAATTATTCCTATTTTAATAAAGAAGAAATGTTTGATGGTCACTCATACAACAAAGGTGGACGCATACTACACATGTTAAGAAATTATCTAGGGGATGAGGCATTTTTCAAAGGAATGAATCTATACCTAACTCAAAATAAATACAAATCGGCAGAGGTTCACCATTTGAGATTGGCGTTTGAAGAGGTTTCTGGTGAAGACCTAAATTGGTTTTTCAATCAGTGGTTTTTAGGAAAAGGACATCCTATTTTACAAGTTTATCAGACAGATAATAAGGAAACAAAAGAAGTGACCTTGAAGATTGTCCAAAAACAAAAATTAGGTGAATATCCCTTATTTCAGCTTCCAGTGGACATACAAATTATAGATGAAAAAGGAAAACGTACAGAAAGAATTCGTATCACACGACAAGATCAGGAGTTTTCGTTTTCCTATTCTGGAAATTTGAAAAATGTTTTATTTGATGTAAATCAAGTACTGTTAGGAATTGTTTATGTAGATAAACCACATGCTCAATTTTTAAATCAATACGATCTATCCAATTCCTACAAACTTAGAGCACAAGCGCTGAAATATGCGGAACGGAATATCACCAACGAGACACAACAACTAATTCTAAAAGCGTTGAATGATCCCTTTTGGAATATCCGCCTATTGGCAATTAAAGCGAGTTCTAAACTAACAGGGACATTTTTAACTGATGCTCTTAAACAGCTGAAAAAAATCGTTTCAGAAGATCCTAAATCAGCTGTTCGCGCAGCCGCATTAGATTTATTAAGTACAAATACAGAAGAAAAAGACTTTATTGATATCTGTAATTCAAGTATTATTAAAGAAAAATCATATAGTGTATTAATTAGCGCACTTTCTAATCTAAGTAAGATAAACAAAGAGTTAGGGTTACAGAAAGCAGATGACTTAGCGAAGGAAAAAATACCGAAACTTTTGGTTGCTGTGTCCGCAGTATATGGTGAACATGGAACAGAAGCTAATTTTGCGTTTTTTGAAAACATTTTCTTAAATAACAAGTTTCAAAGTTTTGATGAATTAACCGTTATTGGTAGTCTTTTAAATTTGTGTTTTAATACGAATTCCAAAGTGATCGAAAAAACCTATACTATCTTAGTTTACCTAAAAAAAGAAGGAAATTCAATGACTCAAATGTATTTTGGTCAAATTGTTCAATACATTTCTAATATTCTAACACAAAAAATTGAGGCCGAAATGCAAAAAATGGAACAAGCCGAAAGTGCTGCTGAAAAACAAACTATCAATACTGAAATTGAATCCCTTGAAAGATTGGTTACAGTTTATGAGCAATTAAATCAAGAATAAATCAAAGAATTAGGCGTTAAGAACCTATGCGTCTCATCCTGTTATGTATCGTTATCTACTGGTCTGTTCCTACATTGGGACAGACCTTTTTTATTAAGTATAACTTCAAAGACCAATGGAATGAACGACGAATGCCTGATTCAGTATTTATCAATGCTTCGGCTGCAAAAAAGTATATTATTCAGCTACAAAACAAGGCACAAGAAAAGGGATTTCTTTTATGCTCCTTTGATTCCATTTCTCAAATAGGAGATTCAATATGGAAGATTCTAGTTTTTTCAGGTCCCAAGTTTGAATTTATTTCATTGGATATTGATTCCACTGAACGATACTTTTTAAAATCCAAGGGAGTCTTTCAATCGAAAATTAAGTTTAAACCAAAAGCCTATAAAAATTATCTGACACTCATTCGTGATGCTTATTTAAATAATGGTTACCCTTTCGTGAACATTGAATTGGAACATTCTTCGCTTTCGATCAATAACAATTTAACAGGTCGCTTAAAAATCAATCGCGGAGAATTGTATAATTGGGGTGATCTAATAGTGAAAGGTGACTCTACTATTTCTGTAGCACTCATTCAAAATATAAGTGGAATCAAGTCAAAAAAAATGTACAATGAGTCTCTAATAAATCAACTCGATAAAGAATTTAGTTCCTATTCCTATTTAGACCAATTTAAAAAACCTGAATTCCTGTACACAAAAAAAGGAGTTGATGTTTATTTCTATTTAAAATCAAAACCAAATAGCTCGGTTAATGGAGCCATCGGTATTCAACAAAATCCAGTTACCCAAAAAGCTTCATTGACAGGCCAAATCCAACTCAAACTTCAAAATGGTTTAAAAAAGGGCGAGTTAATCGACCTAAATTGGAGAAGTATTCAGCCGGGAACCCAAAACCTAACGTTTATCGGGAATCTTCCATTCCTTTTTAAAAGTAAATTCGGAATAGATGGAAAATTCATTTTATATAAACGCGATAGTACTTTTTTAGAAATAAAATCAACTTTAGGGATTTCCTACCAACTGAAAAACAATTTTTACATCAAAGGTATTTATTCTTTTTACTCAAGTGATATTCTTACAGCTTCCCTTAATACGCAACTGAACAGTACTAAAAATAATCTTTATGGAATTTCGATCACTCGTAAAATCCTTGATTACATACCAAATCCATCAAGAGGATTTTTATTTTCTGTGGATGTAGCAGTAGGAAATAGAAAAACGAGCACAAATTCAATTAATAAGAGTTCTGCTAGAGGAGGGTTTACGTATGAACGATATAACAAAATAACAAAACGTCATGTGCTTAAAGTTGGGTTGTATGGTGAATGGCTGTATACTGATAAAACGTATGCAAATGAAAGATTACGTTTTGGTGGATTAAACTCACTACGCGGATTTAATGAGGAAGAATTATTTGCCACAAGTGTCTTTACTGGATTAATTGAATATCGTTTTTTACTGGATAAAAACTCCAACCTTTTTGCATTTTACAATCAATCTTGGTATGAAGATAATTCTATTGGACTTTACCGCAATGATACTCCGTTAGGCTTCGGAACTGGATTCTCATTCGGAACAAAACTCGGTATTTTCTCAATTACATATGCTTTAGGAAAGCAATTGCAAAATAACATTCAATTGAATCAAGGTAAAATACACATAGGTTACATTGCTTATTTTTAATTTAGCGAATCAACGTTACGTGGCCAGCTACAATCTTACGCTCATCAATACGAGGGTTTTTATAAATAATTTTATAACTATACACTCCAGTTTGAACAGTGCGCGCTAGATTGCTATAAGATCCATCCCAACCAATATTTGCATCATGAGACTCAAATATCAATTCACCCCAACGATTGAAAATATACATTTCGAAATTAAAGGGATCAAAACCTGCAGTAAAAATTGGTTGAAAAGTTTGATTGAAATTATCGCCATCAGGAGTAAATGTATTTGGAATATAAAATATCTCTTCTTCCTGATATTCAATAGCTAAATCATAGCTATCTACACACCCTGAATTTGATGTAGCTGTAAGCGTTATTAAATAACCATTCGATGTGTTTCCATATAAATGAATTGGATTAGTCTCGATTGAAGTATTTCCATCACCAAAATCCCAAGAATATGTAACTGCGCCAACTGAATTATTGATAAACGTAACAGTCTGGGTGGGTGATGTGAAAATCCCTGTATTTGTTTGAAACGCGGCCACTGGTGGGTTTTCTACACATATAAAATCTTGAATTGTTGTGGTTCCAACGCAGCCTCCTACAGTTGAAGTTAAAGTAATGTCATAACACCCTCCTGCAGTAAATAAATAATTTACAGAATTTCCATTCAACTGTGCGCCATTACCCAATGACCAAACATTGGTGCTTGACGATCCAGCACTTGCCGAAGTATTAGTAAAATTCACACTCAATGGCGCACATCCTGTAAGTTGGTCTGCATCAAAAGTCAGGCCGGGTGTTGTGTTGACTGTAACTGTACTTGTAGCTATTGCACTCGTACATCCATTTACCTGATATTGAACCCCATAAGTAGTTGTTACATTTGGTGACACCTGAATACTTGAAGTTGTTTGCCCTGCTGGCGTCCATAAATAAGTTCCACCATTTTGTGAAGGGGTAGCAGAAATCGTAGCACTTTGTCCCTCACATATTGATGGGTTTGTTACTGTAACGGTTGGAATCGGATTTACTGTTACAATTCCGGTTGCTGCATTACTTGTACACCCATTTACGGTATACGTAACTAAATAAGTTGTAGTAGAAACTGGAGAAATTGTTAAAGTTGATGCCGTATTAGCAGATCCAGTCCAAGCATACGTCCCTCCTGCCGGGGATCCAGTTGCGGTTAATGTTGTATTGTCACCAGCACAAATTGTAGCATTACTCAATACAACTGTTGGAATTGGATTTACAGTTACTACTCCCGTGCCTGTTGCATTGCAGCCATTAAGTGAATACATAACTGTATATGATGTCGTTACTATGGGATTTATTGATATTGAATTCGTTTGCTGAGAATTATTCCATAAATAAGTTCCACCAGCTGCTGATGGTGTTGCTGTTAACGTCGCATTTTGTCCGGCGCAGATTGTTGTACCAGCAACTGAAACTGTTGGAATCGAATTTACCGTGACATTGCTAGTTGCAGTCCCAATGCACCCATTTAAAGTATAATTAACTGAATATGTTGTAGTTGTAGTTGGATTTACTGTAATTGAGGCTGTTGATTGTCCTCCAGGTGACCATAAATATGTTCCACCGTTCGGACTTCCTACCGCTGTTAAACTAACGTTTGAACCAGAACATATCGTTGGATTGTTTACTGTTACTGTCGGTGTTGGATTTACCGTAATTGTACCTTGGGATGAGGGAGAAGAAACACCGTTTAATGTGTAAATTACAGAATAAACAGTATTGGTTGTTGGATTTACAGTAATGCTCGAAGTTGTCGCTCCACCCGGAGACCATAAATACGTTCCTCCTGGTACACTTGGGGTAGCAGTTAATGTGGCGTTATCTCCACTACAAATAGTTGGACTGTTCACCGCCACTGTTAATGGATTCACGGCAATGAAAACAGTATTAGTTGCAATACACCCAAATAAATCATACGTAACGGTATATGTTGTTGGAGTACTTGGTGTAGCTATAACAGAATTGCCGGTAGATGAATTTAAACTTCCAGCTGGGCTCCATGAGTAGGTTCCTCCTGTTGGATTTCCCGTTGCTGTTAATGTAGTAGGTTGATTAATATCTACCGTTCCTAAAGTTGAAAAAATCGAAACGGAAGGAGTTATCGGTGTTACAATAATTGTATGAGT
>CAMBBW010000061.1 GCA_945863425.1 Lishizhenia tianjinensis | reverse complement strand
CATAAATCCATCTAATAAAATTTTATTCAAGGTAGCTTGAGTAAACTCTAAAGATCGATTGCCATTGCCATATCCATCGATACGTGTGATTTGTGGGGAAGAACCGTATTCAATCATTTGCATGGTACCTCCAGCTTCTGGCACTGGACTATGTGGAACAGCTTCGTAAGCACTAATAGCAGTACCATCATAATTCAAACGAGAAGAAATATAAGGGATTTTTTGACCATCTAATAATTCCGGATCACTTGGATCATATTCTTTAAATTGATTATACGCATAAGCAACTGCGACATAATAGTACGTTTTATGATTCACCAAAGTACGTTGTCCTTGAGCAAATGCATCCTCAGTTACTTTAAAGGAATGACGTATTCCTGTATTATCACCGTCCACTTTTTCTACAGGAACAGAGAAACCTAGTGCTTCATCAAATTCAAAATTGATCAATCGAGAAATATCGTTTTTAATATCGCATTGTGCAACTAAACGAGCTTTTGTTGGATCAGAAATATCAGCAATAGAAACATCAGAACTTTTCAATTGAAAAATTTGATATCCTTCAAATCTATAATATCGATCAACTGTTGGGTCCGGAATATTAACTTCATCCAATTCTTTATAACCCTCGCGGTAGTTATTCGATGATGAAGGATTCTCTAACATAATGATCAACTCATTTTCTAATTCTTGAATAGATACTTTTGGCGCATCTGGTGGAGAAAGTATTTTAAAACAAGCATCAAACAATGCCTGAGCTTTAGAATCGGCTCTTTTCATTGCATCAACAGATGCCATTAAACCACCATCCGTACTTCTACCATACACAATACCAACGGTAATATTATTTATTGCACCTGGTTTTAATGTAAATGGTCCAGCAGATTGAACAAAACGTCTATCTCCGGGAGGATTATTGTTCGTAGACTCATCCCACCCATTTGCGAAGTTTGGATTTGAAGTCATATCTTCTCCACCAGTTGACCAATGTAAAGGATCTGAATCTCCAGGAAACATATAACTAGATTCAGTTGGGGTAACACCTGTTGAACCGGTATAACCTAATCCCCCATAAAACATTTGAGAACCATTTGCCCAATTTCCTTTCATAAAATTATAATATTCAGAAGCTGGTCCTGGATCATTATAAGGATATGCAGATGTTGAGGTATAATAAGTGAAACGACGCATACCAAATCGCTCATTGTCAACGATACCATCACTGTATCCTATTCCAATTCCTTTGTAGATAATACCATCATTAGCTAACGCTTCAACCACAGTTGGAGTTATTTCAGTTTGAGTAGCCTGATCAAAGTATGGCCCTGGGTTATCGGCTCCATCTGCATCTTGATAAGGTCCTTCAAAGAAATCACATCCAATTGCTGGAGGATTTTCACCATAACCTAATTTCCCACCATCACTTTCATCATTTAAATCTCCATTGTACATATATCCTAGACCACGAGAAACATCACATCCTGTGTAATCATCTGCATAATTCCCTAAATCCGCATCTAAATACTGAGAGAAATACGTATCATATAATGTTTGAGTGCCTCTATTAATTAGTTCATAATTATAGAACGTCATTCTATTAATCTCATCATTCGTTGCAAATGAAAAAGCCTGAGCACGAATTTCCATACCAATAGGGTCTCCATTTGTTTCAGTATGAATGTTTCCTTTATCATTAAAAACCCACCAATGGGTTTCATCACCATATAATGAAACTCTACGATCAACACCACATTCAATATCATCTCTTCCCAAAATATCATCATACCAAGGATGATCACCACTATCTGGATTATAATTTCCATCACCATCACGATCATAATAAGGTGCCAAGAAATAATCTTGACCACGAGAGACATCACCGTGAGCAGGCCATCCATAAATTCTACTCAACTCATCATTTGTTGGCACAGTGATATCATCACATCCTTCAGTTGTAACTCCATTATTACATTCCCACCAAATATTAAAACGAACAACTTCAGCTTTTCTTATGGTATAAAATTTATCAAAAGCAATACACTGATCGGGATCAATGTTTGCTTCACCAAAATCTCTAATTGCGCCATCTCCTACTGGTGAACCAGGATTAAATGTACCTGTTCCTGGAGTTACTGTTAGTGGGCCAGGCCAAAAATCATTTCCGGAGCGATAACGCAAAGCAGCAAGTTTAAGCTGTCCATTTACATCCGTACCTCCCATCCAAAGTGCACCTGCAAAAATCGCAAAACGACTACTTCCCTTAGGCACCTCGTATGCTGCTACAGCTGCTTGTCTATTTTGGAACATACTTCCACCTTGTTCAATTAATGCTTTAACATCATTAAACTCCATGTATAATTTAGCTGTAGCTGGGCTACAATTAGCACCTTTTGGTTTAGACACTGGCTTATTACTCTTATCATTAGGCCCATAATATGCTAATGCATTTGACGCGACAATTGTAATTCCGAGTAAAGCTGCAAATAATTGCTTTTTCATATCTCTATTGTTTATATTCTACTTAATTAAAAATCAAATTTAACCCCTAATCTGATTGTTCTCGGCACACTAATATTGAAAGGATTTTGAACTTTCATTGCATAATAATCTCTGAACGCTTGCTCATCAATTTGATTTTGAATTGACGTTTGACTCGCAGCTGCAGCAAGGTAACCATCATCATCCCAGTTACCAGTAGCGCGATAAACATTAAGAATATTAAATTTATTGAATAGATTAGTTACGCGTAAATAAACGTTTAGGAAGGTAACTTTTTTCTTGTCTTCTCCTTTTCCAAATTCAATATTGAACGTTTTATCAAGCTGAATATCTAAACGATAAGTCCAAGGCAATCTCGAACCATTTAACGTACCGCTTAACCCAGCATTCAAATTCCCAATTCCTTCATCTGTAATGAATGTTTGAGTCGAATAAGGAGATCCAGAATTGATATTACTGAAAATATTCAATCCAAAATTCTCCAAAATTCTTTTATTTCCAATTACTGGACCATTGTAATTTTCACCCTCACCATAACGATAATCGAATGTTATGTTGAATGCATGGCGTTGGTCAAAATCATAAGGGAAAATATTTCGTAGGTTCGGCAAACCAGCATTGATTAAACCTGATGCAGTTGTTGCATTTGAACCTGTTCCATCTGCAAATTGAAGTGTATAAGCTGCTGTCAACCTGACATTACCAGTTTGACGTAAGTCATATGATACTGTTAGACCTTTTACAGTACCGAAATCACGGTTACCAAAGGTTTTATAAGTTGCTGGATAGGCTTCAAACATATTAACTAATTGAACATTGTTTCTTTGTTCTCTATAGAACGCAGAAATCTTCAAGGAGGAGGTGCGAGACAATACTTGTTGAAAACCTAATTCATAATCTACTGTGGTTTCCGGTTTTAGATTCGAGTTATTAATAACTTCATTTCTAGATTGAATATATTGATATTCGTACGGATTAAATCTAAAACCACTAGTTGGTCGCTTTGTTAATACATCATAATGTGCGAAGAATGATGCTTCATCAGAGATTGGGAATGAAAATGCAACACGGGGCATGAAATTTACCTGAGGTTTGTAATCTTGGAAAGCAGTTTCATTAGGCTTTTCTTGAGATGGATCTTTCAACCAAGGAGCAATTCCCGCAGCGCCTCTAATCACTTTTGGATCCTCAACAGGTGTTCCAGATGAATTGTACCAATTCATTCCAGTTCTGAATCCATTGATTGCCGAAGGGTTATTAACATCATTTACATAAACCACATAATCATCTCCCATACCTTCTGGTAAATTAACCCAAGAATAGGCATTTGGATCAGCCTCTTTAAGGGCACGAACCTCTTTCACACTAAGTGCATCAAATAAAAGATAAGGGTCTTTTAATACGGGTTGATTGGCATCAAAGACATCAACACGCACACCAACGTTAAAAACGATATCCCTGAAGGCAAACTTATCCATAATGTATCCGGCCATATATACCGGCTGAAAGGCACCAACAAATCGTTTATAATTTCCGTTTTCATCAAACTCATTGAAGTACTTTGTTATATCCGTATTTCCTTTGACTCTTTTTCCTGTATGGTCAAATCCCCAGTATGAAACAAACGAATTACCTTGATTTAGTAACTCATCTGGTGAGAACATATCAAATTGGTAAATATTTGGATCATATTGATCTATGTCCAAATAATCAGAACCTGAAGCATCTAATTCGAGATTTTTTCTCAAATTATAATCAAAAAAGGATTGGTTATCATTATTCTCCTGGCCACCATATTGTCCAGTACCTGATGTATGAGCATACCCGGTATTCAATCGATCATATGTAATTGTCTTAAATGAACCAGAGTCAGAAATAACTCCACTGTTTAAGTCAAGTTCTTCGATATGGAAATTCGCCAATTGACGAGCAATGGACCAAATACCAACTGGACCAAAATCACCACTTGTCCAACCTCTATCCATACGTTGTTCAAATTCAAATCCTAATGAAATATTATGATCACCGATTGATACAGAACCAGATCCTGTAACACGGAATTGATCATTCTCAGATTTACCGAATCCGTTGTATGGTGAACCTACGTTACTCCAAATACCATAAACGCTAGAAGGAGCATCTCCATTACGAAGAGCATTTCCCTGTTGGATTTGAAACAAATTTTCGTATCTACCTGTTGGGTTACCTTGGTAAATATCAAAATACTGAGTAGTTATTGCCGCAAGCGCAGTGTTTGTCTCTGAAGGAGTAAATTTAACTTCTACATCCTTGAATCCATTGTGAACATAGGTCTGAGAAATTGGATCAAATTCGTATGATGGTCTTCTTTCTGTTTCAAATTTACCTACATGGCCATAATTGAACAAATTATATTTGTGATTCGCATCGTAAAACTCACTTGTTGATCTAGAGAAATCGACCATGATGTTGTAATTGGCAGATTTAATCTTTGAAGCAGAATTTTCATCCTTATTAACGAAACGTTGTGTTAACCTTCCAAATACCCTCCAGTCCAGTGACTTGGATACGCCGTAATTGGTGAAATTCATTAATGAACCAGCATATGAATAGTTAGTACCTTGACTGTAGTTTAAAGACCCTCCAAAAGTTAAATTCACCGAAGGACCTGTGTTAACATCTAATTTAAACTGACTAGATAACACACTTGAACCAGCATTCATTCTCCATGCTGTTTTTTCAAAATCGGAATTCCTTAAAAATAATGCATTGTGAAAAGTACCAAAACCTGTAGAGGTTGGACGTAAAGGATTAGATAACAAATCATCTCTAACTTCTTTTTTGATTCTGTAACTTCCACCTGCAAGTGGACGATTATCTAGCTCATTCGTATAATTCACAGAAGCCAAAAACCCCAGTCTTGGTTTTGTTTTCTTTCCTGTTGAATCTCTTTGCATCCAAAGCGGACCAGAAAGCATCCCCTCAATTAGATTATATCCAAATTTATCCAAACCAAAGACTTTACCATCATACCCATCTTTATCAGCTCCTTTTATATAGACCCCAGAACTAACACCCTCCATACTACCAAAATATTTGGCTGATGGTCCACGAGTAGTAATTGCAATGATTCCACCGGTTACATCACCATAATTTGCTGGTACACCTCCTGTTATAACAGATACTTCTTCCATTGATGACTTAGGCAAATTTGAAGATCCGCGCACCTTAATACCATCAATATAAAAATAAGTACCATCTGAACGTGAACCACGAACTGAAATTTCTCCAGATCCTTCATTGGTGCTCACACCACCAACAGTAGAAGCAACACCAGCTGCAGAACGCGTAGGTAATCTTCCAATATCCTCTCGTGTAACTGTGCCTCCGGAAGCACCACCGTCTTTATCAATTAAAGGTATCTTGTAAACAACAATTTTAAATTCCTCTAGGTCTTTGACATCATTTGGTTTTGTCAATTCGATATTATCCAAAAATGAAATCTTATCACCAATCACCTTAAAACCTGTTAGTTTAAACGGTTGATACCCATCAGAGCTTCTTACTTCAACGTCATAAGTACCTGGCGCGACACTATTAATCTGAAATTCCCCTTTTTCATCTGTTGATGCTCCAGCCTTGGTTGACCCATTGAAAATTAAAACTACTTTACAGTATTCTATACCAACTTTGGTCTTTTCATCTTTTACGGAACCCTTAACGATTCCCAATCCGGTCTGTGAATAAGTCGAAGTAACTGAAATTAAAATAGTTACTAGGACGAATGTAAATTTTTGTAACATAAACAATAATTAATGTTTAAAGAGTTTCCACAATTTTAGTTCGTAAAAATAGAAAAAAATAATTACTATATTTATTTTATGTTAAAAAATTAAAAAAACTTTTTTCAATTAACAATACAAAACACATAGCTTTTAATCATAAATAGTAGCTTTGAAGAGTGAAAACAATATTAATAGATATCAAGAACGTCAAAATTGCTCTCAAGCAGGTGGATGATGTTTCACAAGATATTCCACAAAACAGCCCGAAAGAAAATTCAGTAAGCAAAAAGAGATTACGAGAAAAAGCAGGTGTTTCACTATTATTAGAATCCTATCACCCTAATTTGAAACTAGAATATAACTCTAATGGGAAACCCTTTCTAACACCTAAAACTTTTGCGATTTCAATCAGTCATAACCAAGAATGGATTGGACTTGCTTGGTCAAAACTAGCTATATTGGGATTAGACATTGAAAGAATCGATCCTCGAATAGAGAAAGTAACTAATCGTTTTATACATGATGAGGAATTAAATTTTACAAAAACGCTGCGAGACAAAACAGCGGTTTGGTGCATCAAAGAATGCCTAATTAAATTAACAGATAACAAGAAATTAAATCTAAAAAACGAACTGAGAGTAACAAAAATTGATGACAAAAATTGGCTCGGATGTTCAACCCTTCAGCAAGAAAAAATGTATCAATTCTTTATCTTTGAACAAGAGAATTCCCTCATTTGCATCAATACCAATTAAATGACTTCATACAATTACCTTTCCCTTTTTGGAAAAAACAATAAGGACATTGCAGTTTTGATAGATCCAGATAAATCAAAAGACTTAAATGATTTAATGAACGTCATTAGACATTGTGAGTCGGCTATGATTGATTATTTATTTATTGGCGGTAGCACTGGTACACGGGAGGAGTTTCAGTATACCGTTAATTTCATTAAAACCAATTGTACAATTCCACTCATTATATTCCCGGGTTCACCCAAACAATTATCTCCTCAGGCAGACGCAATTTTGTTCCTAAGTTTAATTTCCGGACGCAACCCTTATTATTTAATCGAAAGTCAAATAGAATCGGCTGAAGACATAGCGGAAATGAAACTAAACGTTATCCCAACATCTTACTTGTTAATCGATGGAGGAACAAATAGCTCCGTAGCCTATGTAAGTCAAACTACACCGATACCATCAACACGGCATGCTATTATTTATAAAACAGCATTAGCCGGTAGTTTTCTTGGTCATAAAGCAACATACTTAGATGCTGGAAGTGGCGCAAAAACGAGCGTACCTGTAGCGGCTGTTCGCATGATTTCGGAAATTGGAACTACCGTTATTGTGGGTGGAGGAATAAAAAGCATTGATCAAATAAAAGACTATCATGAAGCAGGGGCAAGTATTGTAGTAATCGGAAATCATATAGAAACGCACCCCGATTTTTTAATGGAAATTAAAGAATATAAAAAGGTTTAAGTCCAATCCACGTTAATACCAGTTTAATTGATTTGGCTTTGCTAACATCAACTTGTGTATAGTTCAATTAATTCTGCGTAAATTCTTTAAAATCTAGCTTTACTTTCGTAGGTAGCGAATTATAAAACAATGGCAGAAAACGAATACATACCGGATAATGAATCTGAAATCGAAGATCTCTTTGATAGTGTCTCTCAACGTGCTAAACAACCAAGAAAAACAAAGCCAAAAAATACAGACAAAAAATCAGACGATAAGACATCTTTACCACAACTAAAATTTGATGCTGCCAAAATAAAAACGATAGTCGGAACCCTTCTTTTTATTTCTTCCTTATTTCTTTTTGCAGCTTGTATTTCTTATATTTTCACTTGGAAAAATGATCAAGACCGCGTTTTAAACAAAGGGTTCGTAGAGTTTATTTTCCTTAGTGAGAATACGCCTGTTGACAATTGGTTGGGTAAATTAGGAGCATGGACCTCTCATGTTTTTATTTACGGGTTGTTTGGAGTTTCCTCATTTGCCTTTTGCTTTTTACTGATACTATTCAGTATAAAAATCTTGTTTGATAAAACGATATTGCCATTACGTTCTACTACAATTAAAACCATTTTACTAGCCGTTTGGGCTTCCTTATTTCTTGGTTATTTTGCTTATGCAGTAAACTTTTTGGGAGGAAGTGTCGGTTATTTCACTAACCAATGGTTGAACTTAGTACTAGGGGATTTTGGAACTATCATCGTGCACTTAGCTACTTTTTACATTCTAATCACCTTATTATTCAAGCCTAATTACGCACAACTGTTGTCGTTACTTCAAGATCGTAAATCTCCAGCTTTCACTGAACGTAAAATTAAATCAGAAAAAAATCAAATTATTCCAAAAGAGGATAATACGGATTTCACCATTATTAATCCGATTAAAGTAGAAGAAATTGAAAATGAATACATTTCTGAACCCATTGTTTTCAAAGACGATGAACCCATAGTTCCAAGTTCAATACCCATGGATATTGAGGAAAATGAACAAGCAATTGATTCAACATTTGATGATGACTTTGAAATTGAAGTGCCGAAAAATGAATACATCGCACCTATAACTACTCGCAAAATTGAAACTAATTCAGATGATTTAACTCAAGCGGAACGTTTGGTAAAAGAATTTGGCGAGTATGATCCGAAAATGGACTTATCTGATTATACCTTGCCTTCCATTGATATGTTGAAAGATTATGGAAGCGGTGTGGTAAATATTAATAAAGAAGAACTTGAAACGAACAAGGATAAAATTGTTCAAACTCTTTCTTATTATAAAATTGACATCTCAAAAATCAAAGCGACTGTTGGACCAACTGTTACGTTGTATGAAATTGTGCCTGCACCCGGTGTTCGAATTTCAAAAATCAAAAATTTGGAAGATGACATTGCCTTGAGTTTAAGCGCCCTTGGCATTCGAATTATAGCCCCAATTCCTGGGAAAGGGACTATTGGTATTGAAGTGCCAAACTCAAATCCAGAAATGGTGAGTATGCGTTCTTTGATTGCCTCAGAGAAATTTCAAAATTTTGATGGTGAATTACCCGTTGTTATGGGTAAAACAATCACGAACGAAACTTTTGTTTTTGACCTCACCAAAATGCCCCATTTATTAGTTGCTGGAGCCACAGGACAAGGAAAATCGGTTGGTTTAAATGCTATATTAATTTCAATTTTATACCGCAAGCATCCTTCCCAAATCAAATTCGTTTTAGTCGATCCAAAAAAGGTAGAATTAACACTCTACAATAAAATTGAGCGACATTTTCTCGCAAAATTACCTGGAGAAGAGGATGCTATTATAACTGATACTTCAAAAGTGGTTAATACACTAAACTCGTTGTGTATTGAGATGGATTACCGCTATGGTTTATTGAAAGATGCAGGCGTAAGAACAATCAAGGAATACAATGATAAGTTTATAAAACGCCGATTAAATCCTGAAAACGGGCACCGTTACCTACCATATATTGTTGTATTAATTGATGAGTTTGCAGACTTAATCATGACAGCAGGTAAGGAAGTTGAACATCCTATTGCGCGAATAGCGCAGTTGGCAAGAGCGATAGGAATCCATTTAATTGTTGCAACGCAGAGACCTTCTGTCAATGTGATTACGGGGATGATAAAAGCAAATTTCCCGGCTCGAATAGCTTTCCGTGTTTTATCAAAAATTGATTCTCGCACCATTTTAGATGCATCGGGTGCAGATCAGTTAATCGGTAGAGGAGACATGTTGATATCTACAGGCTCGGACGTGAAGCGTTTACAATGTGGATTTGTTGACACAGATGAAGTGGAGGAAATTTGTGAATTCATCGGTTCACAAAGGGCTTATCCAGAAGCACTTATTTTACCTGAATATCAAGGAGATGAGGATGCAGGAAATGGAAATATTGATATGGCAGAAATTGACTCCATGTTTGTAGACTCTGCAAGAATTGTCGTAATCAGTCAACAAGGTTCAGCAAGTTTGTTGCAAAGAAAATTAAAATTAGGATATAATCGAGCTGGCCGAATCGTTGATCAATTGGAAGGAATGGGGATAATTGGCTCATTTCAAGGCAGCAAGGCGCGCGAAGTACTTTTTAGCGATATTGAATCATTGGATGAATTTTTACGTGTAAAAGGATTACTTTAGGAATATTAACAGAACATTTGCATAATTCTAGTGCTTGTTTCAATTAAAGGCAGTAACTTCGAGGTCCAATTTTTGAGACAAAGGAATGATAGATTTTGATTTATACGAGGCGAAGGAATTATACCCATTCCAAGTAAATACGGTTGGATCCATATTAGATGAACTCCGCGAAAACGGTAACCAGTTTAACTTACTTTATCAATTACCGACAGGTGGTGGTAAAACTGTTATTTTTTCTGAATTAACGAGAAAATACATTGATGAATGGAAAAAAAAGGTGCTTGTATTAACGCATCGTATTGAATTATCCATCCAAACATCTAAGCAGCTCGATGCACGAGGGGTGCGCAGCAAGATCATTAATTCTGAAGTAAAAACTATTCCGGACCAAGGCGAATACTCTTGCTTTATTGCTATGGTTGAAACCCTACACAATCGATTAAATGAAGACAATCAATTCCTTCAGGACATCGGACTTGTTATCGTGGATGAGGCTCACTACAATAGTTTTAGGAAATTATTCCAATTTTTTGACAATTGTAATATTCTGGGAGTAACTGCCACTCCACTCAGTAGTAATAAAGCTTTACCCTTGCGAGACAATTACAACAAGCTCGTGGTTGGAGAAAGTATATCTGGACTAATTGAAAAAGGATATTTAGCAGATGGCAAAACATATACGTATGATGTAAATCTACATGGGCTTAAAATTGGAACTCATGGTGACTTTACGGTAAATAGTATGGATATCGTATATGGAAATCATTTTATGCAAGAAAAATTAATTTTTGCCTACGAAGAAATTGCACGCGGACAAAAAGTACTAATTTTCAATGCTGGAATTGAAACATCTCGAAGAGTTGAAGAATCATTTAAGAAACTGAAACACAATATCCGACACTTAGATTCTACTTTTAGTGATAAGGACAGAAAAGATATTGTTCGATGGTTCAAAGAAACACCAGACGCAATTCTCACTTCAGTTGGCATTTTAACTACTGGATTTGACGAACCCACCGTTGAAACCATTATTTTAAATAGAGCCACAAGGTCGCTGACACTCTACCATCAAATGATTGGTCGAGGCTCAAGAAGATTACCACATAAAAACGAATTTAAGATCATAGATTTAGGGAATAATGTTAGGCGATTTGGGCATTGGCAAGATTACATTAATTGGCAAGATGCATTTCGTTTTCCTGAAAAATTCCTTGAATCCAGGGTTTCCGAAATAGAGGATATTCAATTCGAAGTAGAATATGAATTCCCTAAACATTTCAAGGAAATACTGAACACCCAAAAACTCATTGAATTTAGTATTGCAGACGCCTATTATTACGCAATTGATAATGGGTTTAAGGGAAGAGTAGCTATTGAAGAGTCTATGGCCAATCACGCTGAAGTTATCTCAGAAGCAACCAAAGATTTAGAAGAAGCAATCCAATTCATTCAATTACTTCAAGACCACATCGAACATCGTTTGAAACATTACACCAAATGTATATCGAAATGCACGCCAAACTATTTGAAATATTTAATAGAAACATACAATAGGCAATTGATTCAAAAACTTCGTATTGAATTAGATTGAGAATGAAAAAATAGTTAAATTTAACTTATGAAATCAGTTGTAATATTATGCGTTTTTGCCCTTCAATTAATCAGCAACACTAGTTTTGGTCAACTAAAAGCTTATTTAGACACAAAGCAATTTTACACAGATCAAATTGGAAATTACGTTGAAGTTTATCTTCAATTTGTTGCCCGATCGGTAAAATTCGAAGGAAAATCTGGCGGACTACAAGGAAAAATAGCCGTTCGAATACAAGTTAGTCACAAAGATTCTGTCCATTTTTCGGATGTTTATATTTTAGAATCTCCATTGATGAAAGATAGCATAGTTGAAGATTTTTACGATGTTATTCGTTTTGCGATTCCTTCAGGTAAGAATAATTTAAAAATTGAACTAACTGATGTTCTAAATCCAAATTCAAAAGCAATTACTACCGAAAGTGAAATTATGACCAAGAACTTGAATAATCAAATTTCGTTTTCGGACATTGAAGTTGCAGAATTTGCCAAAAAAACGGAAGAATCCTCAAATTTCACGAAATCAGGATATTATATTCTTCCCCGTTTATCCAATTTCTTCCCTAATCAATTGTCAACCCTCCCTGTTTATTTAGAAATATACAATTCTGCTTTATTATCTGATTCTCAATTCGTTCTGAAGCAAGAAATAATTCAGGAAGGTTCTTTGAATGGCCTCATTGAATTTGAAACATTCTCAAAACACAAGATTGCACCTGTTGTTCCGCTTATTCGAGGAATTGATATCACAAATTTAGGCACTGGTAAATATGAGCTGATTTATTCAATTTTA
Source organism: Lishizhenia tianjinensis (assembly GCA_945863425.1). Taxonomy (GTDB): domain Bacteria; phylum Bacteroidota; class Bacteroidia; order Flavobacteriales_D; family Crocinitomicaceae; genus UBA952. Next base: position 1,154 of record CAMBBW010000061.1, on the reverse strand, counting down.
GATCGATCAAAAAAAGAAAGAGCTCGTCAATCCTATAGTTTTGAGAGAAGTAATGATATTGAATTAAACGTATCAATGGACAACATCGTGTTAGATCCTGCATTTCAACAATCAATTTCTGAAGACAGCGTTATTTTTTATTTAGAAAGCCTATTACCTATTTCCCGACAAGCTGAAATTCTGAACATCATTTCCACACTTAAATTAAAAGACAATGGCCAGGCAAGAAAACATATTCAAGCCTATTGGATAAAAACAAACGCCTCAAAACCTTACGATGCGTGGATGTCTTATAAACAGCAAGTACAGTACGTTCAGCGTATTTATTCAAATAATTTTCAAGACGGGTATGAAACAGATCGTGGGAGAATTTATTTAAAATATGGTTCACCAACTACAGTAGTTCAAAAAGAAACTTCTCCATCTGAATATCCTTATGAAATTTGGCAATATAACAAGATTGGAATGTTCAGTAACAAACGATTCATTTTCTATAATCCGGATCTAGTGAACAATACTTACCGATTACTCCACTCAGATATGATTGGCGAAACTAAAAATCTAGGTTGGCAAGCGATTTTATCCAAGAGAAACACCGTAAATGGATCAGTAGATAATCCAGATCAATTCAACCAACAACATTTTGGAGGAAACAGCAACGACCTATTCAGACAATATTAGAATGGAAACTGTTGCTATTGCAATTTTGAATTTCAACGGAAAAGATCATTTAGAACAATTTCTTCCATCTGTTTCAAAACATTCAGGTTCTGCCAAAATTTATGTAATTGATAACGGATCGACTGATAAATCTGTGTCATTTATCCGGACAAATTATCCACAAATAGAGATCATCATCAATGAATCGAATTATGGTTTTGCTGGGGGATATAATCAAGGAATGGCATCTATCTCGGAAGAGTTAGTTGTTTTATTAAACAGCGATGTGGAGGTTACCGAAAATTGGCTTCTTCCATTAACTGCGGCGATGCAAAACAAAACAAATGCGGGTTGTCAGCCCAAAATAAAATCGTTTCAAAACCGAGATTCATTCGAACATGCAGGTGCTTGTGGTGGATTTATTGATGTTGATTATTTTCCTTTTTGCAGGGGTAGATTATTTAATGATATTGAAGTTGATTCAGGACAATACG
>CAMBBW010000060.1 GCA_945863425.1 Lishizhenia tianjinensis | reverse complement strand
GTTTTGTTGGCCCACTAGGGCTCGAACCTAGACTCTTCTGTACCAAAAACAGACGTGTTGCCAGTTACACCATGGGCCATTACGGGGTGCAAATTTATAAACTTCTTTCGAAATTCCGAAAAAAAATGAAAAAAAATAAATTTCTTTCTTCCAATCCAATTTTTATCCAATTTTTTGTATCTGGTTTTGCAATCAATTAACACATTCAAACTAAGTATTTATTATATTCGCAACTTACAAAATTGAATGTCAATGACGAATTATAAAAAAACCAACACAATTATAGGATGGCTCGTTTTCCTGATAGCAACCGCTGTATATTTCATTACCCTTGAAGACACAGTAAGTTTGTGGGATTGTGGCGAATATATTACTGCTGCATATAAATTAGAAGTTGGTCACCCTCCAGGCGCACCCTTGTTTATGGTGATTGGTCGAATGTTTACGTTCTTCGCTGATCCAACTGATGTTGCGGTTTGGATTAACCGCCTTTCTGCCCTTTCTAGCTCTTTCACCATTTTATTCATGTTTTGGTCACTCACTATTTTGATCAAAAAAATGGTGCTAATGAAAAAAGAAGAACTTTCAATGGGTGATCAAATTGCAATATTTGGTAGTGCTGTTGTTGGTTCATTAGCCTACACGTTTTCTGAATCTTTCTGGTTTTCGGCAGTTGAAGGGGAAGTGTATGCGATGGCATCTCTTTTCACAGCAATTATTTTTTGGGCAGCGCTTAAGTGGGACGAAGAAATGGCTTTGATTAAGGATAATCGAAAACTCACTGATGAAGGTCAGGCAAGATGGTTAATATTGATTATGTTCCTTCTTGGACTTGCGGTTGGAGTGCATTTATTAGGGATATTAGTTGTTCCGGCAATTGGATTTATCTTGTACTTTAGATATCAACCGAATATCACTCCCAAAGGACTCATGTATACCGCACTAATTTCTGTATTTGTCCTCGGTTTTATTCAAGAGGGAATCATCCCTGGGTCTATTTCAATGGCTTCGGCATTTGAAGTTGCTTTTGTAAATTCGCTTGGATTACCGTTTTTCTCAGGTACTATTTTCTTCTTTATTCTACTGCTTTTAGTTTGTGTTATTGCTATTCGAATAGCGCGTAAAAAGAAAAAATACATTATCTACAATGCAGTGATGGGATTAATAGTTTTATTAATCGGCTATGGCTCCTTCGCAGTAATCGTTATTCGCTCAAACGCCAATACACCTTTAGATGAAAATGATCCTGAAAATTTGGTTACGTTGCATGCCTACTTAAAAAGAGAACAGTATGGATCAGCTCCATTACTTTATGGTCAACATTGGAATTCTGTAGAAAATGATCGAGAAGAATTTAAAAGTTTATCTCCGTTTTACCTGCGCCGTTTTGTTGTTTCCAAGGGTGATTTGGAAATAAAAGCATTTAAAAATGAAGCAGATGCGCAAGCTTTTGCCTCCAAAGAAGGTGGAGAAGTTCAAGAAAAATACTTTGAAAGTAATTCATCCGTTCGTGAGAAAAGTGTTGCAACTTACTCAGGGGATCAAGCCACCTTCTTTCCGCGGATGTATTGGAATCAAGAACAACAGCGTTTAGATGGCTACAAACGATGGTCAGGTTATGATGAAACATCAGATGAAGGAACTGCTATCGGAAAAGATGGGCAGCGCTTACCAACCATGGGAGAAAACATTTCCTATTTCTTGAATTATCAGGTAAATTGGATGTATGTCCGCTATTTCATGTGGAATTTTGCAGGTCGACAAAACGATATTCAAGGTCATGGAGATGCCATGCGCGGAAACTGGTTAAGCGGATTCTCATTCATTGATGAAATGCGCTTGGGAAGTCAGGAAAATGCACCTTACTTCACCAAAGAAAATAAATCCAATAATAAATTCTTTTTAATTCCATTGATTCTGGGGATTTTGGGACTATTTTTTCATTTTTACAAAGCGCCAAAAGATGCTTTTGTATTGTTTTTAGCATTCATTTTTACAGGGCTCGCCATTCTAGTTTATTTGAATCAAAAACCATTTGAACCACGTGAAAGAGATTATGCCTACGCTGGATCATTCTATTTCTTTGCGTTTTGGATTGGAATTAGTGTATATGCCTTGTATGAAACTTTTATACGGTTTGCTACAAAAGATATTTTACGATTAGTTTATACATTTTTGGGCGGGACCCTCGTTTTTGCAATCCTTGACACCAAAGGAGATAGTGGTCTTTCGTCAACTTTAACATGGATTCTAATTGCTGCTGGAGGTATTGGTTTAACCCTGTTAATGAGAATATTGAAAAATGTATTACCCAACGAAAACTCCGGAGCAATTTTAGCTACTGTACTTGGTCTTACCGCGCCATTTATTATGGGAATGCAGGGCTGGGATGATCACGATAGGAGTGGAAAAACTTCTGCCCACGAATTAGCCTCAAATTACTTGAATTCATGTACCCAAAACTCTATTCTGTTTACAAATGGCGATAATGATACGTTCCCACTTTGGTACATGCAGGAAGTTGAAGGCATGAAAACAGATGTCCGGGTGTGTAACCTATCATTAATGCAAACCGACTGGTATACTGAGCAAATGAAAATGAAGGCTTACACTTCTGATCCATTACCAATTAAATTCAGAGAGGATCAAATTTTGATGTATGCCGGAAATACAGATCAGGTTTTGTTTTCAAGCTTGCTATCACTAGCTAACATGAATGCAGGAGATTCAGTTTTGAAAAAAATCATCGGTTTGCGTTTGAAACAAATGCCAAATGAGGCAGTACTGAGCACCAAAAAATTCATGAATAACATTCAACCATTAATTAATACAATTACTGCTGAAGGAGAAAACCAAGTATTGTTAAACAAGGTGAAAGCTAAGTTTATAACCCTAGACTCCACCAATATGGTGAATGACGCTTTTGCCAAAACCTACGGTACCTTAGAATTAATTCAAGGAATGAGTAATAGTCAATTTAAAGGAACTGAAGAATTAATGAAACAACTTCAGAAAGAATTTGATAACTACGAAAAACCATGGGATTACACGAATTTAACTACCGCTATGGAATTTGTTCGCAATGATGAAAACCAAGTGGTATATGAAGGACAAAGCAAATTACGTGTTTTTCCGTCTTCCGGATTTGTTCTTCCTGTAAATGCTGAAAACGCAGTTAAATCAGGAATTATTACCGCTGCTCAGAAAGGAAATTGTTTTAAAGAAATCAAATTCCAATTTGATGAACAAGGATTAACTAGAGAACAAGTAATGATGCTCGATATCATGGCGAATAATGAGTGGAAACGTGGTATTTTCTTCTCCAGTCCAGGTGGTTCTGATGTGGCGATGGCCTTAAATAAATCAGGTTATATTAAGCAGAATGGTGTTGCCTATGTCTTTACTCCAGTGAATGATAGAAGAAACCGTTTTGACGATGAGATAATGTATGCTAATTTGATGAAAAAATACGATTTTGGCAACATGAGTAGTCCTTCTGTTTTAACTGATTATTACGCCAGAAGACATACATCTCAATATCGTTTCCAGTTTATGGCCTTAGCACAACACTATTTGACTTTGGTAGAAGAAGAGGAAGAATTTTATAAAAACCCAACTGAATCTACTGAATATTATCGTAGAAGTGGGGAGGAAACAAAAGCAAAATTCTTGTTGGATGGACAAGCATCTGCCAAAACACGGATACAAGGGTATAAAGACAAAGCGAAAAACTTATTGAATCGCTCGTTGGAAGTAATGCCATTAACTACAGTGATTGATGGCGGCGAACCAAATCCGAGCAGGGAATCCTATAAAGATGGTGATAGAGAAAGACAAAGTTACCAAGATGGAGTAATTCAAGATTATATCGAATTATTTTATCGAGCAGGAGATACTAAATCTGCGGAAAAATACGGTAAGCAAATCGCACAACAAGTTGAAAGTGTTGTTCACTATTTTGTGAGTAGTGATATTAGATTTATTGGTGCAGCAGAAAATTCTGAAGATTTTTATGCGAATTTAGCTGCCTTTTTCAAAGTGCAAGAAGCATCCAAAAAATACAATCCAAAAGGTGAATTAGCAACCTATACTACGAGTAAAATCGACAATTGGTATGGTAATGATTTCAAAAGAATGAGTGAAGAAATCAAACAATTAGAAAACACAAAATCTGAATTCGATTTGTATGTTGAATTAATTGGAATCCACTTCAACAAGTTAAAAGGAACTGCGCCAAAAGCGGATATGACTGGACAAGAAAAAATGGATACTGCCATGATCCGTCAAATGATGAATGCTGCCAAAGTGAAAACAGATTCAATCAAAAAGAAATAATGAATGACACCCTTTAGAATTCCATTTTTCATTCCTTGGGTTTTTCCGAGGAGAATATGGAAAATGGATTCTAAAACATCCGTATTTTTAACTTTTGACGACGGCCCTCAGCCTGAAATAACCGATTGGATTTTACAATTCTTGGAAAGAGAGCAAATTTGTGCTACATTTTTTTGTGTGGGAAATAATGTTCAGAATAATCAATCTATTTTTGAACGAGTAAAAAACGCTGGCCATGTTGTTGGTAATCATACCATGCACCATGACAGGGGAAGCGACACCCAACTATCTACCTATAATGATTCTATAAAACAAGCAGACAAACTGATAGGCAGCAACTTATTCAGACCTCCTTATGGACGTTTACCCATTTGGAAAGCTTACCACATTTCTTCTAGCTATAAAGTAGTAATGTGGAGTTGGTTGTCTTATGATTATGATTCAACTGTACCAATTGATGTTATTCTGAATTCAGCGCAAAACATCAAAGGTGGAGACATTTTAGTATTTCACGACAATCCAAAAAGTTTTGAACGGCTAAAAATATTATTACCAGAAGTTGTAAAAATTATTCAATCAAAAAAGTTGTCATTCGAACTACTCTCAAAATAAACTTATTGAAACCATACATCATCAATAATCTTTGATCCTGCGAATTGGTTAACACGCTCAATGATTATTTGTTTTCCATTGCGCAATTCTTCACGCATAACTGATGAATCCATTGTGATGTATAAAGTGCGATTTGAAATGTATAGTTTGGTTGTTCGATTGGATACTGCAATTCCCATCATTTCGGGCCAACCTTTCAAGATATCCATTTCTTTCATACGTTTTTCTAAACCATATGCCCGCATGATTTTATCGACTAACTCATTCAATGGTTTGTCATCTGAATCTCTTAGAAAATCGTTATTATTCATTTGTCTGTATTTAGAGGTTCAGAAATAGTTCCAAAATTAACACGGTACAACTTTTTTTGAATCGGTAATTCATTTAATATCCGCGCCAATCGTTCTTCATCCGTATCTGTAACGACTACTTGACCGAAATAATTATTCGATACCAATTCCAACAATTTAGCAACACGTAAGGCGTCTAATTTATCAAAAACATCATCCAGCAATAAAACAGGCTTCATGTTGAGGTGGTTCTTTAGCCATTCGTATTGTGCCAATCGAAGAGCAATTATATACGATTTTTGTTGTCCTTGGGAACCAAATTTTTTTACGGGATGGTCATTAATCGTAAAAAGTAAATCGTCTTTGTGTGTTCCTACATGTGTATATTGAGTAATCGCGTCCCTTCGTTCGGATTGTTCTAATAAATCAAGCATGCTCCCTTCGGCTAGTTGAGATTTATAGGTGAAGGCAACTTGTTCACTTCCAGAGCTTATGTTTTCATAGAACTGTTGGAAATACGGAATAAATTGTTCCACAAAAACAGACCTTTTTCGATGAATTTCGGTTCCCAATGCTGCTAACTGAACATTCCACGGCTCAATTGACTCTTTATCAAATAACCGATGCTCGTGCATATTTTTCAGAAGTGCGTTGCGCTGATCGAGCACTTTGGAATACCGCTGAATTTGATCCAAGTATTCTCGGTCCAACTGACTCAAAATTCCATCCATCCACCTACGGCGTAATTCACTTCCTTCGGCAATTAAATCACGATCATAAGGAGAAATCATCACGACAGGATATTGCCCGATATGATCGGCTAATTTATCGTACTCTTTTTTGTTTTTACGGAAAACTTTTTTCGCATTCAGTTTAACCGCACAATGAATTTGAGCAACTTGTTCATCCTTAATCCAATCTCCCATAATGGAAAAAAAATGTTCGTTGAATCGTATATTCTGACGATCCAATACATTTAGGTAGGACTTACACATACTGAGATAATAGATGGCATCCAAAATATTTGTCTTACCCGAACCGTTAGGGCCAACAAATCCATTGATTCCATCCACCAAGGAAACATCAGCTTCCTCGTAATTTTTAAAATTCACTAAATGCAAGTGGGAAATATGCATAAGCAAAGTTACGGTTTGCAATTACTCATTGAACATTACACCCGAAAAAATTCAGAGGCAATATAATCAGCTCTTAATTTTCCTGCCTTCGTGAGTTGGAAATTACCATTTATCTCTTTCAGCCAATCAGCCTCAATAAATTTCTTTTTGGTTGCAAAGAAATTTTCTGTGAGTTCAAATTGATTCTTCAAAAAAGTGAGTGAAATGCCTTCAGCGGTTCTCAATCGAGTCAAAAAATACTCGTTCCAATGTTCTTGCTCTGTTAATTCCTCATACTCAAACCAGTCTTGGCGTTTCATATAAAGAGAATTGTTTGACACGTTCCACCGGCGTTTTTTACCATCAAAGGAATGAGCTGAAGGACCAATCCCCATGTAGGAATTACCGGTCCAATATGATGAATTATGCTTGGATCGTTGTCCTTTTTTTGCAAAATTGGATATCTCATAATGATCATAACCGGCAGCTTCCAATAATTCAATCAATACTTCAAATTGTGCGATGGCATCATCGTCCTGTGGTTGAATTATCTCCCCCGATCGCACTTTTTTTTCAAGTAATGTTCCTTTTTCAATCGTTAGGCAATAGGATGAAATATGCGGAACATTCCAAGCAAGTACTTCTAGAACATGCGATTTCCATTGTTCGATAGTCATGTTTGGTAATCCGTACATCAGATCAATAGTTAAATTATCAAATCCATTAGCTTGAACCAATTTCACTGCTTTTCTACTTTGCTCCACGGTATGAGCACGATTCATCCATGACAAATCTTCCGGATTAAACGATTGTATTCCAATACTCAAGCGATTCACGCCACATCTTTTCCATCCTGCGATAGCCAACTCCGTTATATCTTCAGGATTTGCTTCAAGTGTGATTTCATCCAACTCATTCAATGGTTTGATTCGTCCAACTGTTGCACAAAGCTTTTGAATCTCGCTTTCTGTCAATAAACTAGGTGTCCCACCGCCAAAATAGAGTGTGCTAGGTGAATCTTCTTTTAAATCAGCTAATCGAGTTTCTAACTCTTGTTGAATTGAATGAATCATTTTATCACGATACCCAGCAAAGGATGTCGAAAAATGAAAATCACAGTAGGAGCATTTTTTAGCGCAAAAAGGAATATGGATATAGATGCCTGACATGTGTTCAAAATTACGTTTTTTTATTACTAGCCAAACGTATTGTGTTTTTCGCACCCGTAAATAATGTAATTTTTAATTTTAGTTTTAATATGCTGATTTTCAATTATATAACTTTTATATATTAACTATTTAATTTTAAGATGATATGGCGGCTCGAGTTTCTTTAACAATAGCTAATTCATCAACAAAAGATTATTATTACGAATTAGCGAATAATGCAGGTGGTGAAGGAACAGAAGTGAACAAAGTATCATTAACGATGATTTCTCTTGGTGCTGAGAAGCATTTTGCAGGTACTGATAAACTTTCTCCATATGTTGGAGCAGATTTCGTATTTGGAATGGGTAACTCATCAGCAAAATGGGATAAATTTGATGGTTCAGGATATAGTGCTGACTTTACAGCAACTGCAAAAAATCCTACTTCCATGATTGGATTAAATCTAGTTGCGGGTATGGATTATTATTTCGCTGAGAATTTCTATTTCGGTGCTGAATTAGGTCTTGGATTCCAGTCAGTTTCTAATAAAGCTGGGGAATTTGAATCTACTACTGGTGGTTCAACTACTACAATTTTATCTGAGCCTTCAAAATCAAGTTCTTTTGGTAACAATTTTATTGGTAATGCTCGAATTGGTTGGAGATTCTAAACTAGAAATTTCACACTTTTTAAAGGCGGCTTCGGTCGCCTTTTTTGTTATAGTCCAAAAAGGGAATCAAAATTTTCATGAGAACCACGTGGTGTAAATTCAATACGGATCATATCTCCTATTCGAACTCCACACAATTGTTCAACTCCCCCACTCGTTCCATTAGCTCCGCGATTAATGGCAATTTCTAAAAAATCATTACTATTAAATATAGCCACTTTCTCCCCGGGAGGAACTGCATTATAACCAAGTGAAACTTGTTCAATGAAATATTCCTTGTTACGATAATAAATGGTGTAAGGAACATCTTTGCTATATCGTTCAAAATAGGATTTGTGTATATTGGATATCAAGTTGCCAAATGCATCTATATGAACCACATATCCTTTTATAACATTAGTTTCAACCAAAACACTCGGAGAATATGCTCTTTTAAATCGTTCCTTAGGAGTCGCAAAACTCGGAATAGAATCACCATTTAATATTCTACAAGCCAAAGGAATCAATAATTGTTTCGTTGGAAACGTATAATGCTTTCCTTCCTCAATGATGCTTTGAACTTGATAAAACTCATCGGGTTCATCTTGAAGTAAAAAGGCACCAAAAAAACCATTATCATTTGAAATAAAATATTGTCCTTGAAACTTTAAAATACTAGGATACATTCCATCATCCGTTCCTGGGGCAATTTGTGGTTCCGAATCTACCCCAATCACATGTACCGTACCCATTGGAAAATCACGAAAACAATTTCTCACTTGGTAGGCTGCTTCAGAAATATCAAATGGTCGTATATCATGCGAAATATCAATAATTGTAGCCGCGGCATAAAGACTTAAAACCTTGCCTTTTATCGAGGCAACATAATGATCTTTTGTTCCATTATCTGTTGTAAGTGTAAGAATTTGCATACAAAAAGATTCCCCTTTGACGGAGTTTTTTTAAATTTGACTCAAATGTAACTGAAATAGGCAAAAAAGTCAAATAAACCTTTGAATAATTAGAGAATTGCTAACAAGAACTTTACAAATAGAAAAAATAAATCCAGCTGAGTTCTTTGGAGCAAACAACTCAAACCTGAAGCACTTTAAGAATTTTTTTCCGACTCTAAAAATTTCCTCTCGAGGTGATGTACTTTCATACGCTGGCGATGAAGAAACGATGGATGAATTTGAACGGAAAATAAATTTGCTTTTAGCTCATTTTAATCAATATAATTCATTATCAGAAAATAATATCGACAATTTGATGCTCGAAGATGGTTCCAAAATGCTATCACATGCAGATGGATCTGAAACATTGGTTCATGGCAATGGTGGAGTTAAAATTAAAGCGCGTACTGTCAATCAAAAGAAATTAGTTCAGGCAGTAAATGAGTTTGATATGGTTTTTGCAGTTGGTCCGGCCGGAACGGGAAAAACCTATACTGCAGTTGCTTTAGCTGTTCGAGCATTGAAAAACAAAGAAGTTAAACGCATTGTTTTAACACGTCCAGCGGTGGAGGCAGGAGAAAATCTTGGGTTTCTACCGGGAGATTTAAAAGAAAAATTGGATCCCTATCTTATGCCTTTATATGATGCGCTTCGGGATATGATCCCCAAAGAAAAATTAGCCGATATGTTGGAATACGGAATTATTGAAATTGCACCACTTGCATTTATGCGTGGACGTACATTGGATAAAGCTTTTGTGATTCTGGATGAAGCGCAAAATACGACCAAAATGCAAATGAAAATGTTTCTTACTCGAATGGGAATGACAGCAAAATTTGTAATTAACGGTGATTTATCTCAAATTGATTTACCCAATAAACAAACTTCGGGATTGGCTTTTGCATTGGACAACCTAAAAGACGTGGATGAAATTGGTGTAATACGATTGGGTCAAAGTGATGTAATTCGTCATCGCTTGGTGAAAAAAATAATTGAAGCATTTGAGATAGCAGAGGCAGAAGATAAAAGCAAAAAAGAAAATGAGGGCATTAACAAAAACAGAATTTAATTTTCCAGGACAAACGCATGTATATCATGGCAAGGTGCGCGATGTGTATACTTTGGATAATGAATTAGTGGTTATGGTTGCCTCTGACAGAATTTCCGCATTCGACCATATACTTCCTAAGGGAATTCCATACAAAGGACAGGTATTAAACCAGGTTGCAACCATGTTTTTAAAAGCAACCCAAGATATTGTTCCCAATTGGTTAGTGACGACACCTGATCCAATGGTAGCTATTGGTAAAGCATGCGAACCGATTCGGATTGAAATGGTTATTCGCGGATATTTAGCCGGACACGCTGCACGAGAATATAAATTAGGTAAACGCGAATTATGCGGTGAAAAATTAGCCGATGGTTTAATTGAAAACGATGCATTTCCCACACCAATAATTACTCCTGCAGCAAAAGCAGATGAAGGACACGACATTGATATTTCAAAGGAAGAAATAATTTCACAAGGACTCGTTTCAAGAGAAATCTACGAAACGATGGAGAGATATACGAGAGCACTGTTTAAACGCGGAAGTGAAATGGCTGGAGAACGAGGACTAATTCTTGTTGATACAAAATATGAATTTGGGCTATTTAATGGCGAGGTTATCCTAATTGATGAAATCCACACACCGGATTCATCCCGTTATTTTTATGCTGACGGTTATGAAGAGAGACAGAAACTAAATCAGCCCCAAAGGCAATTATCCAAGGAATTTGTGCGTGAATGGTTAATGGAAAATAATTTTCAGGGCAAAGAAGGTGAAAGTATGCCATTTATGCCCGATGAATTTGTTGATACCATTACTGCGAGATACATAGAATTATATGAGCGAATTACAGGATTGACTTTTGATAAAGATGATTGTGAGTCGCTTGAAAAACGAATTGATAATAACGTCTGTAGTTTTTTAAATCAATACACTCATTGATATGAAAGGTAAAAATCCCATTGGCGTTTTTGATTACGGCTATGGGGGATTGTCCATTTTGTCCGAAATCAGGAAATTAATGCCTGAATACGACTATTTATACCTGGGCGATAACGCCAGAGCCCCCTATGGGAATCGCTCCTTTGACGTTGTCTATGAATATACATTAGAAGCTGTAAAATTATTATTTGATCAAGGATGTCATTTGGTTATTTTGGCATGTAATACTGCATCGGCCAAGGCATTACGGAGTATACAACAACAAGATTTACCAACTTTAGCACCATCAAAACGTGTTCTTGGGGTTATTAGGCCCAGCGCGGAAGAAATTGGAAGACAAACCCATTCAAAACATGTAGGTATCCTAGCAACGGAAGGAACTGTACAATCCAATTCTTATATACTTGAGCTACAAAAATTTGCACCTGAAATAATTGTAAATCAACACGCATGCCCACTTTGGGTTCCATTAATTGAAAACAATAAACAAGATTCTGTGGCAGGTAAACAGATTATCGCAGATGATTTGAATGCCCTCCTACTAAAGGATCCGGAAATTGACGCCATTGTGCTTGGATGTACGCATTATCCGCTTGTTGAATCTTACTTAAAATCTCTTGTTCGGGAGGATATCACTATTATTTCTCAGGGAAAAATAGTCGCCGATAAATTAAAAAGTTACTTATTGAGTCATCCTGAAATTGAGGATAAATGTAGTAAAACTGGGGTTATTAAGTATTTAACAACAGAAAATGCGGAGATATTTAATGCAAATGCGGCTCGTTTTTTAGGAATTGATATTCAATCAGAATCCATTCACTTTTAATTGGGTAATATTCCCAAACCTTCTCGCACAACAACGGGACTACCATCGGTACAATCGATAATTGTTGACCCTTTTAAATTACCATAACCACCATCGATAATAAAATCTACTTGATCTGCTAACCGTTCATAAATTGCTGAAGGATCAGAAAAATACTCCATGATTTCATCTTCCTCATCGTGCAAAGATGTTACCGCTATTGGATTTCCGAGTGCCTCTACAAGAGCAAGTGTGATCGCATTATTTGGAATACGAATACCAATCTCCTTTTTATTTGAATCGAATAACTTCGGGACTTCTTGAGAGGCTTCCAAGATAAATGTAAACGGTCCCGGTAAACATTGCTTAAGAAGTTTAAAAATAGGTCGATCCAATTGCTTTGTATAATCCGAAAGATGAGATAAATCACTACAAATTATGGAAAAATTCGCTTTATTTAATTTGACACCTTTAAAATCTGCTAGTTTTTGTAAACCTTTTTTACTGCGTAAATCACAACCAATCGCATACACTGAATCTGTAGGAATGATAACAATACCGCCTGATTTAAAACATTGTACAGCCTGATTAATTAAACGAGAATCAATATTGTATGAATTTATTTCTATAAACATGATTGCAAAAGTACAACTATGTTGTTACACTATTTTTAATGTCAGAAATAATTGTTTATTTCTTCCTTAGATAGCCTCCTTGTTTTAAAAGTTATCTTATTTTGATATGTTTTAGAAAGTTTTTCTTCATTAACCGCTTCAGCAAACATTTTAGCATCGACAAAGGCATATTTACCACCAGGTAACGAGGCGAAAATCTCAGTTTTTGGTCCTAAATAAGGGATATTGTTCCAATTTGCGGGTAAAAAGTTCAATACAGTATTCCGATCTGGAGAAACTACCACCAATTGAATTGGATTCTTAGAAAGCAACATTTCACTCTCAAAATCAAAATGTACATCTAATTTAACTAATTGTTCTGCATTCGTTAATTTATCCACATTATAAATTCCAAAACCATTAGCACGAAATTGATTGAGTAAGGCAGATTCAGCTCGCAATCTTTCTTCCTCTTTTTTCGCTAAAACAAGAAATGCTTCATATTGCTTATTCAAATCTGAAAACTCATCGTTTTTGGCTTGAAGCTCCTTTTTACTTAAATCAGCCGGGACGGCAACAATTGAACAAGTTTTATCAATAAAATTGCCCGAGTAATCTTCTTTTGAAAAAGTCAACTTTATGGAATACTCATTGGAACTATTGCTAATTTTTTTCATTGTAATATCCGTCCAGTCTACTCTAGCAATATCCGCCGTTGGAAAATTAACATCTTCCTGAATTAAATTCCATTTCACCCCTTTCCAAGCTGCCATGTGAGGAAAATTCTCTAAGTTGGAATTGAATTCAAATTGCAAATCTGATTTCTTTGATGCTTTTTTATTTTTGCGCTTTTTCTTTTCATCATCCAAAAGAAGCAGTTTTTGGTCACGGCGACTATTATTAACCGTTTGAAAAGTTCCTGCACTTAACCATTTCTTGTCCTTGTCTAACACCCATAATTTAAAATCGCTAGAAGGTCGAGATTTCGCTGCCAAATCAACCTGAACTTGTTTTCCTTCTCTCAATGAAAGTTCAGTTTCTCCTTGAAAAACCCGAATTTCAACCATTCCATTTGATTCTAAAAACAAACCCCGATTAGCATCTGTTTGCATGGGAATCCCTGAAAGGAAAATTGACTTTGCATCATGTATTTCTCTGAATTTCACTTTCACCTTTCCCGAAATTAACTTTCCCTTGGCGTCAACAATCGCGCTTTTAGGAATAACTACATGCGTCCCGGTTGGTTGATGAAATTCAATGCCATTCAAAACATCAAAATCATACTGGGTAAATGCAATTTTTTTATCTAACGGTTCGTGAATTCCAGCACTAATTTCTGCAGCGTTAACTGTATTAGTATTTTTAGGTTTCTCCTTCGGAGTTTCTTTATTGATCTCAGAAAATTGATATAAGGCAAAACCACATAGCATAAACAAAGAGGAAACTAAAATTAATTCTTTGTGAAACTTATTTTTTTCGATAGTTTTCATTTCTTGATGTTTTTAATAATTAATAGCAGAAGCAGCGATATTCAAGTCAAAATTGTATAAGACACCATCGTGGCAGCCCAGAAGAATATCCACTTTATTATCTTTATTCATATC
>CAMBBW010000059.1 GCA_945863425.1 Lishizhenia tianjinensis | reverse complement strand
CGCCGGGATGTGTTCAAGATCCTTTCTGTACAGGAACAACCATTACATATCCAGCTGGAACAAATCAAACGGATGCATCAATAACTTATCCAAATAATAATTACGATTGTTTGTTTTCTTCTCCAAATCCAGCATGGTTTTATTTTCAAATTGCAAGTGGTGGTAGTTTAGGTATTGATATGACCAATTCATCAGGAGTAGACATTGACTATGTTCTATATGGTCCTTATACTGATTTAGCAAATGCAAATGCCAATTGTAATAACATGGGTAATGGTGCCGCTACAAATACTGTGATCGACTGTAGTTTTAGTGGCGCTGCTTCAGAAACAGCTTTTATTACCAATGCTCAACCGGGAGATGTCTATGTTTTGTTAATTACAAATTTTTCCAACTCTGCCACAAATATCAGCTTTACTAATAACAACAGTGGCTCGGCAACAACGGATTGTTCAATAGTTACTCCAGTATGTAATTTCACAGGATTCACGGGAACAGTGTCTTCATGTAACGGAATTACGAATCAATATACTCTAACCGGAACAATCAGCTATGTAGATGCGCCAACTACTGGCACATTGACCTTAACTAATTCTTGTGGCGGAACTCAAACGTTCAATGCTCCATTTGGAACATCACAAAATTATTCTTTTTCGGGAAGTTCTAATGGGGCTGCTTGTGTTATTACTGCTAGTTTCTCTGCCGACGCATCTTGTTCGGCTACATTGAATTATTCAGCACCACCATCCTGTATTTGTCCTGCGGAAGTTGGTTCTTACGTAACATCTGTAACGGGTAATTCGAATGCGTTAACGATGATGTGTTTTGGTGACCAAATTGATATTACTTCTAATAATAACTGGACTCCACCAAATGAAATTATTGGTGCCACTGATCCTTTGTCACCCAATTATGATCCAAACGCACCCTCTTACGATCCTGGAATTGCATGGTTAGTTTATAGTTGTCCACCTACCGTATCATTAAATCCAGCCATGTCAACAGCTACAGGTTTATCTATTCCAGATGACCCATGTTTGCAAGGTGTTATTGCAAATTCACCATCAATTTCTGATATAAATGATTTATCGTTAATCAATGCCTTTCCGGCTGGAACATTTACCAATAATACGGTTTATTTAGTACCAATAACAATGTATAGTTTGGTAGATGGAATATATAGTTATATAATAGTACCAGCGGATCCTTGTTTTGAATTGGGAACACCAATCGCTGTTCAGTATTTACCTCAGGTCACATTTACACAAACTCAAAATTGTGCCAATGGTACCGTATCTGCGACTATTTCAGGGGGTGCTTCTCAGTTAAATGGAACGAATTTTACAGTTGTAGCTTCTAGCGTTACTCCTGTAACTGCTACGGCAGTAAATAGTACGACAAGTAATGGAGGTACAATTGTACTTGGTAATCTTTCATCTGGACCCTATTCATTCAACATAGAAGATGCCAATGGTTGTCCCGTAACAATATCAGGTACTTACACAGGGGCTCAAACTGCGTCTTTAAATTATTTAGACGATTTATATTGTTTAAATGATCCTAATCCAAGCGCTCAAATTTCAGGAACAATTGGAGGAACGTTTACCAGCGGACCAGGCTTAACAATAAATGCAACAACCGGATTAATTGATTTAATTTCTTCTACTCCAGGCGTGTATACAATTACATACACTACACCAGGCCCACTTTGTCCGGGTAGTGATTCCTATTCTATTACGATTGAGGATTACCCAATAATTGATGGTGGTCCTGATTTAACTTTGTGCGTTGGAAATCAAATAACGCTAGAAGGCTCAGGAGCTGTTAATTATTCTTGGAATTATGGAATGCAAAATGGAGTTCCGTATTTACCAAATATTGGAGAAACTCAATTTGTAGTAATTGGAAGTACAAATGCAGGATGTATCGGTTCTGATACGGTTATAGTAACAGTAATAACTGATTGTTTAGACGAGGAAGAAGTGATTTTCTGGGTGCCAAATACATTTACACCTGATAATGATGAATACAATCAAAGCTTTCAAGCTGTTTTTTATTCTGGATACGATCCTTTTTCTTTCGAAATGGATATATTCAATCGATGGGGTGAGTTAGTATGGGAAAGTCATGATGTAACTGTTGGTTGGGATGGGACATACAACAACGGAATGAAAGTTCCAGATGGTGTGTATACCTGGAAAATCAAATTTAAACGGAAACAAAACGATAAAAAATTAACATCAGTTGGTCACGTAACCGTTTTACGTTAATTTTTCAAGCCATTGCATCGTATTAATTCCATCTGCAAAATCCGATAATACTGGTTTTTGTGAGTTCCCGAAAGGAACGTAGTTAGTTCCAATTACTACTTGAATATTTTCCTTGTTTAATTCTAGAATAGTTTCTACCTCTTCAATGGTTGAGTATCTGTGAAAATGAATCATTGCAATAGGGGAGAATAACAAGGAAGATTCTTTGAGTAAAACAAAATTATTATCCAATACATTCTCTTGATTTAACAAATGAATTGCTCGGTTATAATCATAGTTATTACCATATTTTTTATTGTGAATTATTTCTCCATAAGGCACAATAGCTTCAAAAAATACATCGAGATTAAACTCAATTGGAAGCAGAATAAATGTAACATTTCGGCACCCTTTTCCGAAATAGCTGAAAATATCAGATCCCAGTAAATGTAATTGTTCTTTGCTTTCAGAACCAGTTAATAAAGCAATTGAAGTTCTGTTTTTTCTAAACAATCTTGGAACGTGACCAAAATATTTTTCAAAATGTAAATTAGCATTGTCACTTCCGGTTGCAATTACTGCTTCAATGTTTTTTATTAAACCAAATTCGATAGAAATCACATCCTCCAAAACGGGATGAATTGTTACTAACCAGGTAATTAATTTGGGTAACAATGTGCTGTCTTCAGAACTTAATTTTACAATGGCTTTATTACCAGACAAAATCACACAAAGCAGATCATGAAATCCAACTAATGGAATATTTCCAGCCATTATGATAAGAACACGAACTGGATTTTCAGAAAATGAAAAATGTTGAATCCATTCATCTACTTTATCAGGTTCAATCATAAAAGCTAATTCTAAAATTGCTTTTCTTACATTCTCTTCAATAAACCAGCCATTGAAATTTTTTTGTTGTTGGATTAATAGAGAAAAATCGTTGAATTCATCTTGGGTAAAACGATTTTTTTTTGATGTGTCAAATTTGTCGTCACCAAGTGCGATAAATAGTTCATGAAGTGATTGAATTGCTTGAAGTACTTGTTCTCTTTTCATGCATCAAAGATAAATTGACTTATTGGAAGTCTCTCAAAAAAATATAATAAAACCAAAACTTTTCTGAATTGGAACAAAAGATTCTATAATCCGTTTGTATCTTTGTAATCTAATTTTGGAAAAATGGCAATAACAATAACAGACGAATGTATTAATTGCGGAGCTTGCGAACCGGAATGTCCAAATAATGCGATTTATGAGGGTGGAGCAGAATGGAAATACTCAGATGGAACAAGTTTGAAGGGTATTATTCAAACCTTAGATGGTAGCGAAATTCTTGCGGATAATTCTTTTGAGCCTGTAAATATGGATGTGTATTACATTGCACATGATAAATGTACTGAGTGTGTTGGATTTCACGATGAGCCTCAATGTGCGGCTGTTTGCCCAGTTGATTGTTGTGTAGACGATCCTGATTACAGAGAATCTGAAGAAGAATTACTTGCGAAGAAAAACTTTATGCATTTATAATGAGTGCACCCGATAAGAATATGAAACAAATTACTTTTACAGCAATCGATGCAGCAATCGATTTAGTTGATCATGTTGATGATGATGGATTGGAAGATTTATGCGAGAAACATGCTACAGCGCAGCCAGAATTAATTGATTATATACTTTCTGCAGCGATTGAATACGAAAATCCAGACCTAGAAGGATTGTTGATTTATTATTTCTGTTTGATAATGGAATCATACTCGCATGCCGAATGTTCGTTGAAAAAAATTGAAGTACAGGATATTGAATCTTTTGAGCAAGAATTTTTGTCCATTTTGGAAACGTACTTTGAAGATGATAATCTGGATTTATTGGAAGAGTATACCGGTCAAGCGGATTTAGTTCATTTTATGCTTGTTGAAATTTCAACTCCTGATGAAGATGGGACAACCTTGGATGATGAGACTGGTGTACAATTATTTATATCAATGATGGCGCTTATTTCCGTAATTGCCAAAACGAATGACTAATCACCAATCTCGTTTTGTCATTATAATATAGGTGCCATAAAGAAATAATATTGAATAAGCAATTGCCGTCATTATAGCTAAATACGGTATTTCAAACGTAAATTTCCCTCCTGTAATTGATTCAACAAATTGAATTCGTTGAAAAGGTTCTTCAACCAGTTTTGACATTGTGTTTAGTGGTAAGAAATCAGTAATTAAATCTGGTTTTATTACGTTGATTCTATTTCCCATTGCATCGAATTTTTCAACAATTCTTGATTGGTATTCAATAATTGTTAAAATCACTTCAAAAATCCACCAAACAAAGAAAGTGAGAAATACAAATACGACCCTTTTCAATAAAACGGTAATAAAAAGAAGAAAAGTTAGAAAAGTGAATAGTTTTAGGAAATAACCAAACACAAAATAACTTTCTTTGAAAATTGCGTTTAATTCTGTTGATTTTGAAAAGGATAAACCAAGAATTAAACCCATTAGAACAATAACTAATGTGGATAATAAGGAAAGTAACGTGATGGTTAAGACTTTCGATGCTAAAAATTCTTTTCGGCTCAAACCATCTATAATGTTCTGTTTAAACATTTTGGATGTAAATTCATTAGATATTGTGAAAATCACTATTAATCCAAGGAATATTTTAAGAAGTGCAGTGAAATAAGTTAAAAAATTCCATATTTGAGGGAAATCTAAAAATCCTTGATCCAAAAGTTTAATTGAAATTCCAAAAATCGGAATAGTTTGGGCGCAGATCAACGTAAAGCCAATAACTAAACCAAAATAAATACTTGAAAATAAGATTACGGGAAAATAAGAGTAGTTTTTTAGCCACTCAATTCGAATGAGTCTTTTCATTTATTTTGTTTTACGAGTTCTAGAAATTGTTCTTCAAGTGATTCTTTTTGCTTCACTAAATGGCTTAAATAAATTCCTTTATTTAAAAGATTCTTATTTAAATCTTCTGCTGATATGTCTTGATCTATTGAGGCTACTAATTTATTTTCTTCCCTTTTGATCTCTTTAAAAATACCCATTAATTCTAATTCGCGCTTTAGTTCATCAAGATTTGAAGATTGCAAAATAAAATAACCTTTGGTTGCAGTCATGGCTGAAACTTTACCGCAGTAAAGGGATACTCCTTTCTTCAATATAATTACATGGCTACAAACTTTTTCAACTTCATCTAATAAATGGCTAGCGAGTAGAATGGTTGTTCCTTGGGCCGCAATTGAACGAATTATTTCCCTGATTTGAAT
Organism: Lishizhenia tianjinensis; assembly: GCA_945863425.1. GTDB lineage: Bacteria > Bacteroidota > Bacteroidia > Flavobacteriales_D > Crocinitomicaceae > UBA952. The sequence goes on along the minus strand of CAMBBW010000059.1, from coordinate 8,660 downwards.
AATTCCCTCAGGGTCGAGTCCATTTGTAGGTTCATCAAGAATAAGGACCTCCGGATTACTCAACATAGCAGAAGCAATGGAAAGACGTTGTTTCATTCCAAGTGAATAGGTTGAAAATTTATCCTTTTTACGTTCAGCTAAGCCCACCAATTGCAATACTTCATCTATTCGAGTGAATGGAACATTTTTTATTTCGCACACAATTTTAAGATTCTTTTCAGCAGAAAGAAAGGTGTAGAAATTTGGGTGTTCGATGATAGCACCAATGCGCTTCAATACTTCACTGGATGTTCCGTTTTGACCAAACCAGGACCAACTGCCTTCCGTTGGATTGATAGTTGAAAGCAAGATTCCTAGGGTGGTAGATTTACCACTTCCATTTGGACCTAATAAGCCATAAACGTTTCCTTTTTCAACTGAAAATGAAATTGAATTTACGGCATTGATTTTCCCAAATCGTTTACTAAGGTTCCTAACCTCGAGAATATTTTCCATAAACAAGTTAGTTGGATTAGTTTTTATTCAAAACGAAACATAATTGAGAAGTAGAAATAAGATCAATCGATGCACTATATCCCATAATAAAATCCAATGAAGATTTATTTGGTTTATTTTTTTTACTTTTTAGATTAATCGATTTGGTTCGGGTTGTGTAATTTTTTATCATAGGCAATTTTGAAGAATAACGATAAAAAAGTAGTAATATTTTAAATCAACTAAAAAAGACAGATATTACGTTGGCTTAAATTCTTGATAAACAGCAAAATGATTAATTCAAGCCATTGTGCTTGGGGTTCCGAAATTCATCGGAGGCATATTGTTTGAGTTATTTTGATTGATTGCGCCATAATTCTCTTCATATTTTTCAATATTTTCTGCTAGTGCTTGAAGAAATCGTTTTGCATTTTCAGGAGTCATTATTACTCTTGAACGAACTTTTCCTTTAGGCATTCCTGGCATTATTTGAATAAAATCGCATACAACTTCGGCAGGAGAGTGAGTAATTATAGCGAGATTTGAATAAATACCCAAAGCTATTTCTTCAGATAATTCAATGTTCATTTGATTTTCTTGATTTTCCATAATTTTATTTTTAATGTTCCAATGCTGCTAAATATCTTTCTGCATCCAAAGCTGCCATACATCCCGTTCCAGCCGCTGTTATTGCTTGTCTGTATGTTTTATCAGCAGCATCTCCCGCTACAAAAACCCCTGCCACATTTGTTTTGGATGTTCCTGGTTGAGCATATTTAATATATCCCGTTTCATCTAAATCAATATAACCCTTGAAAATATCTGTGTTTGGTGTGTGTCCAATTGCTACGAAAAATCCAGTACACGGAATTGTAGCAATTTCACCCGTTGAGCTATTTTTCACCAGTGCGCCTGTTACGCCATTACCATCGCCCAATACTTCTTCAGTATCTGTGTTGAATAAAATGGTGATATTTTCAGTTTTCTTTACTCGGTCAGCCATTATTTTAGACGCTCGAAAATCATCTTTACGAACGAGCATTGTTACTTTGGTACATAGCTTTGATAAATAATGAGCTTCTTCGCAAGCAGAATCTCCTGCACCAACAATAACGACTTCTTGTCCACGATAAAAGAAACCATCACATACCGCACACGCAGAAACTCCACCACCATTTAAAAGGTATTTTTGTTCACTTTCTAAACCAAGGTATTTTGCAGATGCACCGGTTGAAATGATAACAGTTTCAGCATGAATTTCGTGACCTTCTTCTGTCCAACATTTATGAATTGGGCCAGTAAAGTCTACTTTATTTATAAATCCAAAACGCACGTCCGTATCAAAACGTTTCGCTTGAGTTTCTAATTCAACCATCATTTCTGGACCGCTAATTCCTTGCGGATAGCCGGGAAAATTCTCAACTTCATTTGTTGTAGTTAATTGTCCTCCTGGTTGCATCCCCTGGTATAAAACGGGGCTCATGTCAGCACGAGCAGCATAAATCGCAGCAGTAAAACCTGCAGGACCTGAACCGATTATTAAGCATTTGATTTTTTCTGGTGTATTCATCTTATATGATTTTGAAGGACAAAAATAACGATTTAGATTCAAATGAATTCAACCCAAATAACATACAAAAGGATTAATTGTTGTTTTAATTTGCCATTTTGTAGTGCAAGCCTAATCCTAATACTGATTTAAACTGTGTACGTGGTCCAAAATTCCCGTTAGAATCTTTTACCTTAATGTCATCATCATAGATTAAGTTGAACTGGGTGGAGGCGGAAAATAGTTTATTTACCTTGAAAAGTATGATTAGCTCAGCATTGACATCTATATTTTCCGGATGATCTGTATAATTGCTAAATAACTCAAGTTTGGATTTTAGATCAATGTTTTTCATCAATGATTTATTCCATTTCATCTTGATATACGCGCCGTATTCTTCTCTGAAATTTCGACCGGGAGAAACGATATTTCCATTAACATCTTTACTTGCTTTTTCAACACCAAAAGCCCCTGCATCGGCCAATGATTGATCCATTACTATGGTTCCTTTGAAAGCGAAAGGAGATGCGAAAATTGAAAAGTTTTCATTTTTGATATAATCTAATCCAAAGGCAATATTAATGTATCCAGGGGCTAAAAAAGTAGAAACTTTAACGGAGTCATTGGGTAAATTAAATCCGGATAAAAATTGTGTTTTAAAACCGGTATTGAGTGAAAAAAAAAGGTGTTTAGAGAATTTTTGACCGTAAATACTACTGAAATCAATTCGATCATCCGTTTTTTGAAGTGAATTACCAACTAAATTGTCAAAATACTTTATTCCACCCAATGCAATAAGTAAGTCTGTTGACCATTTAGAATCACCTTTAGAATAATAATTCCCCGTACTGATTGTACCAATTAATGACAAATTATTTCGTCCTCCAGCATTCCAATTCACAAAAGTGGATTGTGTACCGTTTAATTGATAAATCATTTTAAATTTCCAAGGTTTTTCGATGAGTATGGAGTCCTTTTTTACAGGAAGCGTATCATTAGCTAAAACAGAAAAATAGTTAAATGTAAAAAAAATAACAATTAATACAAGATAAGTTTTGGTTGGTATGTTAATTTTGTTCTTCAATAAAACAAAGGTAATTCATGAAAATGTTCCACAATCTACTCAAACTATTTCTTTTCTTAATTTTTGTCAACAATTCCCTCTTTTCACAAGTGGACTACTCCATTCAATCGAATTGGGCGGTACTGCCAAATCAAATGAATTCACCAATTTCCGAGTTTATTACAGATTCTTCTTGGATAGGTAAAGCGGACGTTTTTTATGTTTATCCTACATTGTTTCTTGATAAATCGGATACAGCATGGAATATCTCCATAGAAGATGAGGGACAACGAAAAACTATATTAGAAAAAGCCGTGAAATTTCAAGCTTCAGCTTGGGCAGAGAGTGGTCGCATGTTTGTTCCATTCTATCGTCAAGCCCACATTAGATCTTATAGAAAACTAAAGGAAGGAGGCAAAGAAGCGCTATTGTTGGCATATTCAGATGTTAAAAGTGCTTTTCTGTATTATTTAGAGCATTACAACAATGGTCGTCCGATAATTTTAGCTGGACATAGTCAGGGTTCAACTCATTTATCTCTTTTGTTAAAAGATTTGTTTGATGGAACACCTTTACAAAAACAGTTAGTTGCAGCATATATTCCCGGAATTGGAATTGATAAAAACAATTACACACAGTTGAAATTGATGCAGTCTCCTGATGAAATTAATGGCTTTGTGACGTGGAATACCTTCAAGAAAAAAGTAAATAAAGAAAAATTTGATTTATGGTATCGGGGTAAGCTAGTTGTAAATCCAGTAACATGGGATATGACTACCTGTGCTGCTCGGGAAAATCACAAAGGATTTTTATTTTGGAACGGTAAAATGTATAAAAATAGTTTTTCTACAAATTTAATTGATGGTGCTGTGTGGATTTCAACCCCACATTTTCCTTATCGTAGGATGGCATTCACAATGGATGATTATCATTTGGGAGACGTCAATTTATTTTGGGAGGATATTCGATTGAATTCAAAAGTGAGGCTTCAGAACTTTACGAACACACAAAGGTAGGTTCAGTATCGAATTACAAAATGTTGCTTTGTCTGTTGTTTCTTTGGAATAATAATCCCAATCCTTAATAAGTCAAGTGTAACATGGTATTTTTCTGATTGAATAATCTCATTCCATGCATGAAACATGGATGCGCTCCATCGGATGTCATCCAAAATAAAAATGGTTTCATCGTGGGCGTAATCGTGTAATTTCTCCAAGTAATTTTTTAAGGCTTCTCCATCATGATGACCATCAATGAAAATGAGGTCGAATTTTTCAAGTTCTAGTTGGTTTATGTGCGTTTCAAAAGTTTCATTTGCGCAGTTAATGTCAAATTTAAAAGTATTGAAATTCAACTTAGCTTGATTTATTGTCTCCCGGCATGCATCAATTGTTGTTATTCTTGATGTAGGATTCCCAGCTTGTAAATGTATTGTTCCAATCCCTAAGGATGTGCCCAATTCCAGGATTTTCGCTGGTTTATAAAAACTGGATATGCGAAACAATAAATCAGCATATTTGCCTTTAGTAGAACTAACTTTAAAGAGTGATTTGATTTCTCTTGAATTCGATAATTTTTTTGAACCTACTCCAAAATCGGCAACTGAGATTAATTCTTTTGAGCTACTGAGTTTTGAGAAAAGATCATTTCTTTTTTGAATAAATTCAGGATTTACTTCAATTTTCAGGCATTTATCCACAAAATCATATACAAAAGGTGAATGAATTCCATGCCTGCCTTTGGCATGAACAAAATATTTGATAATTTCGAACGGCAATATCACAACACAAAAATAAGGTATATTCAAGCATGAAAGTTCATTCTTCCGATTCAATCTCTATTCAACGCCAAAAAATTGCTAATGGAAGTCAATTTATTCGCTTAATTAAACCTTGTTCACTGAACGATGGAATTATTCAACTTCCGGAAATTTTACCAGAAATACAATTAAATGCATCAGTCACTTGGTTTATCCCTTCATCTGGATCGGGTTCTCGCATGTTTCAATTTTTACATGATTTCTTGAAAAACAACCTTATAACAGCTGAGCTAAAATTCTTTATTCAAAATTTGAATCGATTTCCTTTTTTTGAATTACTTGAAGAAAAATATAAGAATGTTTCCGTTGAAAATATGGAAGAATTAATTGATTTAGTTGAGTTTATTTTATTTAATAAGGGATTGAATTTTAGTGATTTACCGAAAGGGTTAATTCCCTTTCATTCTGCGGAAATAGGAATGACAACAGCTTTTCAGGATCAATATCTTCAGGGAAAAGGAATCCAAGCCAGTCGACTGGAATTTCATTTCACCATTCAAGAGGAATATCAACAACAAATTGAAGAATCGATACAAAGAGTAAGGAATGAAAATGATTTTCCAATAAGCTTTTCAGTACAAAATTCTGAAACTGATTCATTCGTTTTTAATGACAAATTGGAACTCATAGTAACCAACGATGCTTTACCTGTAAGAAAACCAGCTGGACACGGTTCACTATTGGGAAATTTGAATCAAATTCAAGCAGATTTTCTGTTGCTAAAAAATATTGACAATATACAACACAAGGCTAAAAGTGAATTAGCTATGACTTCATGGAATCATTTACTTAAATACACTCAACTAATTAAAAGTCAATTAATTGATTTATTTGAAAATCCAAGTATTGTTCGATTAAACGAATTAAATAAAATGTACCAATTTAATTCGGGTGATTTGATTAATTCATTTGAAAACGTGGATGAAATTCGCAATTTTATCGATCGGCCAATGCGTGTTTGTGGTATGGTCAAGAATAGTGGCCAACCGGGTGGTGGTCCTTTTTGGATTGAAAAAAATGGAATTGTATCGAAACAGATTGTTGAACAAGCGCAAATTTCAACCATTGATTCACAACAGCAAATCATGAAGCAAAGTACTCATTTTAATCCAGTTATGATTATTGCTTCGGTGGAAGATATGACAGGAAATAACTATAATTTGGAGGACTATTGTGATTATGAATCCTATTTTATTGTTCACAAAAAGCACGAGGGAAAAGACATTCAATTTATTGAAAATCCTGGTTTGTGGAATGGTTCCATGGCCAATTGGTTGACGGTTTTTGTGGAGCTTCCAGCTGAGACATTTAGTCCGGTAAAAACGGTACTCGATTTATTGAATGAAATGCATCAACTGTAGTTTTTTTGACTGTAATTAGTCGATATTGTAGAAGTTTATGAGTTCCTCTGAAATGAAATTGAAATAAAACTCTATTTTTGTACTATGGCTTTACTCTCTGTTCCGGACAGAAATATTCAAGTTTCTGAACCAAAAGAAATACAACAATTTTTAAAACTGCGAGGTATTTTTTTCGATCAATGGTCATGTGATATTCATTTTGAAGATAATGCATCCACTGAGTCAATATTAAAAGCCTATGACAAAGATCTTTTGCCTTTTATGAAAAATGGAGGGTATGAAACGGCTGATGTTATTTCAATTAATTCAACAACAGATAATTACGATGCTATTCGCACTAAATTTTTAGCAGAACATACACATACAGAAGATGAAATTCGGTTTTTTGTGGATGGCAGCGGATTGTTTTGGTTCAATTTAGAAACTGAGCCAGTATTCAATGTATTGTGCGAACGAGGAGATCTTATTAGTGTCCCTGCCGGTAGTAAGCATTGGTTTGATGCCGGCGAAAAAAATCCGTTTGTTAAAGCAATTCGAATTTTTATTGACATGAGTGGATGGGTTCCACATTATACAGAGTCAAAAATTGAACTAAAATACTTGGACTTTAAAGTAGAAAGAAAATGAAAGATGTCAAATTTGTGTTGATGGATATTGAAGGGACGACAACATCAGTTTCATTCGTGTATGAAGTGTTATTTCCGTATTTTCAAAAGAATATTCATTTATTGGCAAAGCTAAAAAATGTAAAACAGGTTAAATTAGCCTTTGATCAAGTGCGCGAGATTGTTTTAAAAGAGGAAGGTAAAGAAGGTCTTTCAGTGGATGAGATTATTGGGTATCTATTGCAATGGAGCAAAGAAGACCGAAAAGTGATACCATTAAAAACGGTTCAAGGTATATTGTGGGAAACAGCCTATAAAACAAGCGAAATCAAAGGACATGTTTTTGAAGATGTTCCGAGTAGATTAATGGATTGGAAAAATAACGGAATACGAATGGGCGTATTTTCCTCTGGTTCCATTGATGCACAACGATTGTTGTTTGGATATAGTGAAACGGGCGATTTAAATAAGTACTTTTCGTTCAATTTCGATACCAATACTGGATCAAAAAGAGAGTCAGAAACCTATCAAAAAATTGCATCAAAAATCAATTTAGAACCACAATCAATCTTGTTTTTATCTGATATTGTTGAAGAATTGGAGGCAGCCCATCAAATTGGGTTTCAAACAATTCAGTTAGTGCGTGAAACAACTGTCGCTAATTGGCCAAATACAGTTACTGATTTTTTGGAAATTAATCTTGAATGAAACAAAGGTTACATTTCAATTTAAGCGAGATGTCTATATTTGTTGCTTAAACCATTTTAACTGAAAGTGAATGAAAACGTTATTATTTCTTGCTATGCTGACTTTTATTGCAGCTTGTTCTTCATCATCGAACAATGTCTATGGACAGGTAATCAATAAAAAGGTTGAAAAGGCTGTATTTTCTAAATTGATGAAGAAATCTGGAGTCCAATTAATTGATGTTAGAACATCTCGTGAATTTTCAAATGGATTTATTGCAGGAGCAAAAAACATCGATTATAATGGAGATTCATTTGAAAAACAAATCAAGAAATTGGATAAAAACAAACCCGTTTTAGTGTATTGTGCCGCTGGTGGTAGAAGCGAAAATGCAGCTGAATTACTCAAAGAGTGGGGGTTCAAAGAAGTATATGACCTAATTGGTGGGTATAACGGTTGGAAAGAATAAGCGTTGAACAGAAATAAACCAATAATATTACTTGGTTTTATGGGGGTAGGTAAAACCTCCATTGGTAAGAAATTGTCCAAACAACTCAATTGGAAGTTTTTAGACACCGATAAATTAATCGAAAAAAAAATAGGTTTGCCTATTCCCGAAATTTTTAATCAATTGGGCGAAGATTTTTTTCGTGAACAAGAAAAGGAAATTCTAAACGAAATCGCATCTTTAGAAAATGTTGTTGTATCAGTTGGCGGAGGTTTACCCTGCTTTTTCGATAACATGGATCGGTTAAATAATATTGGTACAACCGTTTATTTGAAACTAGAACCCGAATTTATTGTTCAACGTTTATTGGAATCCAAGATTAAAAGGCCGCTGATAGAAGGAATGACTCCAATTGAATTGCAAAGTTTTATTGAAAACAAATTGAGTGAACGAGAAGATTTTTATAAGTTGGCATATTTTCTCGTTCGACCAGATAACAGAACTATTTCTGAAATAGTTGATTTATTGATCAAAACAAAACCAATAATATAAGTATTCTTTGTTAATATTACAGTTGTTAACAGTTTGTTTAAAATTGTTGTTAATAAACTTTTTTAACGTTTCTCATACTTTTCCCGAAATTAGTTATTTTCG
>CAMBBW010000058.1 GCA_945863425.1 Lishizhenia tianjinensis | reverse complement strand
AAAATAAAAAATAATGAAAAAACAGCTTTTATCATTTGGTTTCATGCTACTTGCACTTGGTAGTTTTTCTCAAAAAACAGCTTCAAACGATCCTTTTGTAATGGAAATTGATGGAAAAGGAGTTACAAAAAGTGAATTCTTACAGATTTATTTGAAAAACAACAATAATCCACAATTTCATAAAGATTCGATAGATAAATACTTGGTGCTTTTCAAAAAATTCAAATTAAAAGTTGCTGAAGCAGAGGCCTTAGGGTATGATACCATTCCTAAATTAAAAAAAGAATTAGACGGATACAAAAAACAACTGGCTAATCCTTATATGATTGATTCAGCTCAAAATGAAAATTTAGTACGTGAAGCCTATGAGCGAACATCTAATGAAATTAGCGCATCACACATCCTTGTGCGTTTAGAACAAAATGCCAAGCCGCAAGATACTTTAATCGCCTGGAATAAAATTTCTGAAATTAAACGCAGGCTAGAAAAAGGAGAAGACTTTGCATCTATCGCTAAATCAAAAAATGGCTCTGAAGATCCATCAGCGGTTAATAATGGTGGTGACTTAGGTTATTTTACCGCTTTTCAAATGATTTACCCTTTTGAAGATAGGGCTTATAAAACTCCCATTGGACAATTATCGGATATTTTTAGAACAAGATATGGATATCACATTTTAAAAACGACTGGAACAAGAACAGCGCGGGGATCGGTTAAGGCAGCTCATTTATTAGTATCAGCAGGGAAAAACGCAACTCAAGAAGAAAAAAATAATGCTCAAAAAAAGGCTGGAGAATTATATTTAAAATTAAAAGCTGGAGAAAAATGGGAGGATTTAGTGAAATTATATTCCGATGACCCCAGCTCTAATCAAAAAGGAGGAGAATTACCAATGTTTGGTTCAGGAACTAACCAACGCATGGTACCCGTTTTTGAGGAAGCAGCTTTTGGATTAAAAAGTGATGGTGAAATAAGTGAGCCCGTTCAAACTGATTTTGGTTTTCACATCATAAAACGTTTAGAATGGAAGCCTGTCAGACCATTTAATGAAATGAAAAAGGAAATTCAATCCAAAGTCAACAAGGATGAACGTGCCAAAAAAACACAAGATTCCTTTGTAGACAAAATGAAAAAACAATACAATTATCAATTGCCAAAATTGAACGGATTAACTTGGTTCGAAGCAAACTTAGACTCAACTTATTTTCAGGGAAAATGGAAAGCAGACAAATTAAAAACAGATTTAGAGGTTTTTTCACTGGACAATAAATCCTACACGCAAAAACAATTTGCAGATTTCTTGGAAAAAGGATTCAGAGGGATTAAACGCGATGAATTCAAAAAAGTAGTGGAAGGTCAATTCAATACATGGGTAAAAATGACCGTGCTGGATTACGAAGAGTCAAAACTTGAAAGTAAATATCCTGAATATAAAGCCTTAGTGAAAGAATACCACGACGGTATTTTACTCTATGAAATTATGTCAGACAAAATTTGGAATAAGTCTGTAAAAGATACTTCAGGTCTGAAAAGCTTTTTTAATTTAAATCGCGACAAGTATATTTGGCAAAAAAGATTGGACGCAACCATTTATGAATGTAATTCTCAAAAAAATGCAGAATTGGTTTATAAATTATTGAAGAAAAAGAAGAATACATCGAAAGAAATCATTGAAAAAGTTAATGTTCAATCAGAATTAAATCTTCGCGTAAAAATGAACAAATTTGATGCGGAACAAATTACTTATTTGAAAGGAAGAACCTTCGCACAAGGCCGCAATAAACCATACAATTTTGAGGATAAATTCTATGTCGTTTTTCTCAATAAAGAATTACCGATTATGAAAAAAGAATTTAATGAAGCCAAAGGAATAGTTACTTCTGATTATCAAAACTTCATGGAGCAAACATGGTTAGAGGAATTAGAGAAAAAACACAAGATTACCTTTAATTTTGATCTACTTTATTCTTTAGATAAATAAGTATGGTCAAATTATTTTTCATTTCATTCCTACTTTTTATTGGATTTAGTGCAAAAACCCAAGTCGTCGATAAAATTGTCGCACAAGTTGGTGATGAAATTATCTTGCTCTCAAATTTACAGGCCCTCAAATTGCAAATGATTCAAGAAAATACGGTAGACCTCAAGGATGCTTCATCGATTTCAAATTGCAAATTAGTGGAAGACTTAATGTATCAAAATTTATTATTGAATCAAGCACGTTTAGATAGTTTACCCGTTTCTGACGAGCAAGTTGATTCTGAAATGGAAAATCGCCTCAGGTATATCATAAGCTCTATGCCCGGCGGGAAAGATCAATTCGAAAAGTTTTATGGGAAGTCGATCACTCAAATAAAGGAAGACTTTCGAGTAATTATTAGAAATCAAATTTTAGCTCGTGATATGCAGCAAAAAATTACTAGTTCTATTACAGTAACGCCTAAAGAAGTTGAAACGTATTTTAAGGCACTACCCAAAGATAGTGTTCCTTATATCAATATGAAATTAGCTTTTCAGCAAATTGTTTATTTCCCAAAACTTTCTAAAGCAGATAAAGACAGAACCTATAATGAATTACGCGAGATTCGATCGAAAATTGTTTCAGGGGAGAAATCTTTCGAGTTTATGGCACGAACCAAATCTAAAGATCCGGGATCAGCGGCACAAGGAGGTAAATTAACCGCATCAAAAGGAATGATGGTGCCTGCTTTTGAAGCTGCTGCCTTGGACTTGAAACCAGGAGAATTATCTGAGGTTTTTGAAACTGAATATGGGTACCATATTGTTAAATTACTTTCAAGATTAGGTGATGATTACACCTGTCAACATATTTTGTTGTCCATCGAATTCAACGAAGAATCCCTAAACGAAGCAGCGCTAAAAATTGACTCCTGCTATGCGCTTTTAAGTGAAAATAAAATTACGTGGGATGAAGCAGTTCTTCGTTTTTCAAATGACGATAATACCAAGCAAAATAAAGGAATTATTACCAATCCGAAAACAGGAGAACAGACGTGGGACATGCAAGATTTAAATGAAATCGACCGTGAAATTTATATATTAACTGATGCATTAGATGAAAATAAATTTACACAACCGAATCTCTATTTTGATATGCAGTCTCGTAAACAAGGTTTTCGTATTGTGCGTTTAATGAAAAGATTTCCTCCTCATATTGCTAATTTAACAGATGATTATATGTTAATAAAACGGGCGGCAGAAAATGATAAAATGCAAAAAGTTCTTGAAAAATGGGTTCAATCAAAAGTGACTAATGTGTATATTCGCTTAGATGAGTCTCTTAAGAATTGTGACTTCAAATATAATTGGCTAACGCAATCAAACTAATATGTCAGATACTCTTGCAATTGAAAATTTAGTAAAACACTATCAGGAATTAAAAACTGAAATCCACAAAGTCATTGTTGGTCAGGAAGAGGTAGTTGACCAAGTGTTGATTTCCATTTTTTCTAAAGGGCATTGCCTTTTAGTTGGTGTGCCCGGATTGGCAAAAACACTTTTAGTAAATACAATTGCTCAAACTCTTGGATTAACTTTTAATCGAATTCAATTTACACCAGATTTAATGCCTTCCGATATTATTGGTGCAGAAATTTTGGATGAAAACAGGTCCTTTAAATTTATCAAAGGCCCCTTATTTTCGAATATCATTTTGGCCGATGAAATCAATCGAACTCCGCCTAAAACACAATCTGCTTTGCTCGAAGCTATGCAAGAAAGAAGTGTTACGGCAGGTGGGACTAATTACAAATTACCTGCTCCATTTTTCGTTTTAGCAACACAAAACCCGATTGAACAAGAGGGGACTTATCCCTTACCTGAAGCACAACTCGATCGTTTTATGTTCAATGTCTGGGTTGATTATCCGTCTTTTGCTGAAGAAATGGCGATCGTGAAATCAACTACAACCAATCAAGTTATCACCTTGAACCCTATAATTTCAGGAGATGAAATAATGGCGTATCAAGATTTGATTAGACGAATTCCTGTCGCAGATAATGTGTTAGAATATGCAGTAAAACTAGTTGCTAGAACGCGATTGAATGATGCCTCAGCGCCTAAGATAACAAAAGATTATTTAACCTGGGGAGCCGGACCAAGGGCGTCACAGTACTTAATTTTGGGGGCAAAAACCCATGCTGCAATCAACGGGAAATTTTCTCCCGATATTGAAGATGTGAGATTAATTGCAAAACCAATCCTTAGGCATCGTCTTGTTCGTAATTACCGTGCAGAAGCGGAAGGATATTCCATGGATAAAATCATAGAAGAATTATTATGAATTTAGATTTTAGTGCCCTATTCGGACTTCAAGGTCTATTTTATTTATTGGTTCTTTCCTTGTTGGAAATCGTTTTAGGCATTGATAATATTATTTTTATAAGTATTGTTACTGAAAAACTTCCAAGCGAAAAAAGAAGGTTTGCGCGGAATATTGGATTAACCCTTGCTTTGGTGGTTCGTTTAGTACTGTTAGGATTTGTTTCATGGATTATGGGAATGACCAAACCTTTCTTTGAAGTTATGGGACATCCATTTTCTGGTCAAAGTTTAGTTTTGTTATTGGGGGGGCTTTTTCTGATTTATAAGAGTACCGTTGAAATGCATAATAGCGTTAAAGGACACGAAGAAACTGAAAAACCAGGAAAAAAAGCGCTTTCAGCAATAATACTTCAAATTGTCTTAATTGATATCGTTTTCAGTTTTGATTCCATAATTTCTGCAATAGGAATGACTAATGGTATGAAAGAAGATACTGGCGGTGATCCACTTGTAATTATCTATCTAGCCGTGATTATTTCGATGATTGTCATGTTGATTTTCTCTAAACAAATCAGTGATTTTATTCAAAATAACCCCACAGTAAAGATGATTGCTCTTGGCTTTTTAGTTACCATTGGCGTATTATTAGTTGCTGAAGCTTTCGGTCAACACATTCCGAAAGGGTATGTTTATTTTGCATTATCCTATTCTTTATTTGTGGAGTTTTTGAATATTCGAATGAGGAAAAATAAAAGTCAGCATTAAATGACATTAAGCGAGGCAAGAGCATATCTTTCCTTGGATCAATTTGAGGGAATTCAGGAATGTTACGAAGATTATGTTTTCGAGCAAAAACGGTTTTTTAAGGAAAAACAAGTACACCCCAAACTGTACGAATCAAAATTTATTAAAATTAAAAAAGCAATAGAAGCATTTGCAATAATTCAGTATAAAGAGAGCCAAGATCCAACTGATTTTTACTGTGAGCCTTTTAATTATACTGGGCTTATTTTATCAGACTTCCACGCTTTTCACCGTATGAAGAATCAATTTTTCACTCTGATATACCAAGCAACATCTTTGTCGAAAATTATATCAATTGCCAAATGCATTCTAGATAATGAATTAAAGTATGCTGAAACCTGGAAGCTATTGAATGTGGCTTTGCCAGAAGAAATTCCCACTAAAATAGTTGATCCAATGATGGTGCTATCCGATGTTATTGCACTAGAAAAAAAAGGTGTCGTATCAAACAAGGACTACAATCCTATGTTAAACTTAGAGTTCCAAAATTTAAATACCGAAATAAATCGACTAACTAAGATTAGTCATTGAGTTTTAACACAGCCAAGAAAGCCTCTTGTGGAACCTCCACCCTTCCTATTTGGCGCATGCGTTTTTTACCGGCTTTTTGTTTCTCTAACAATTTCCTTTTTCGAGAAATATCACCACCATAACATTTAGCAGTTACGTCCTTTCTCAATGCTTTTATGGTTTCACGCGCAATTATTTTTGCGCCAATTGCTGCTTGAATTGGAATTTCGAATTGTTGACGTGGAATTAATTCTTTCAATTTCAAACAAATTCTTTTCCCTAAATCAAATGCATTATTTCTATGAACCAATGCCGATAAAGCATCTACTTGTTCTGCATTGAGTAACAAATCCATTTTAATAAGATCAGATTCTTTGTACCCAATTGGGTGATAATCAAATGACGCGTATCCTCTTGAAACCGTTTTTAATCGATCATAAAAATCAAAGACTATTTCTGCTAAAGGCATTTCAAATGTTAATTCAACACGATCCTGTGTCAAATAAACTTGATTACTTATTTCTCCGCGCTTTTCAATACACAAAGTCATTATCGATCCAACATACTCGGATTTTGTGATCACCTGTGCCTTGATGTATGGTTCCTCAATACGTGCCATTGTCCCAGGGTCAGGTAATTCCGATGGATTGTTGACAATCACATGTACATCGGGGGTTCTATTCATAAAGGCATGATAGGATACATTGGGAACAGTTGTGATAACGGTCATATTGAACTCACGTTCCAAGCGTTCTTGAATGATTTCCATGTGTAACATTCCTAAGAATCCACACCGAAAACCAAATCCTAAAGCAGCTGAAGATTCAGGTTCGAAAACCAAAGAAGAATCATTCAATTGTAATTTTTCCATGGAATAACGCAATTCCTCGTAATCTTCAGTATCTACGGGATAAATCCCAGCAAAAACCATTGGCTTTACATCCTCAAATCCTTTAAGTGCAAATTTACATGGGTTTTCGGTACCTGTAATCGTATCACCAACTTTTACTTCGTTGGCTTGTTTAATCCCTGAAATAATGTACCCAACATCTCCTGCTTTCACTACATTCTTAGGAAGCAAATCCATTTTTAACACACCAATTTCATCAGCATTATAAGACTTACCTGTATTAAAAAACTTTACTTTTTGTCCTTTAAGAAGGGTGCCATTTAATATGCGATAATAAGCAATAATTCCTCTAAATGGATTAAAAACAGAATCAAAAATCATGGCTTCCAAAGGCGCGTTTTCATCTCCTTTAGGGCTAGGAACGCGCTCAATTACGGCTTTCAAAATCTCATCCACTCCAAGCCCAGTTTTACCAGAGGAAAGAATAATATCTTCAAGTTTACACCCAATTAATTCAATAATTTGATCAGAAACTTCTTCGGGCATGGCGCTAGCCAAATCCATTTTATTTAAAACTGGAATAATCTCTAAATCATGTTCAATTGCCAAATACAAATTGGAAATAGTCTGTGCTTCAATTCCTTGTGTGGCATCGACAATTAACAAAGCTCCCTCACAAGCAGCAATGGAACGTGAAACCTCGTAGGAGAAATCAACGTGCCCAGGAGTATCAATTAAATTCAGGATATAATCTTGTCCTTCAAATGTATAATTCATCTGTATAGCATGACTCTTAATCGTTATGCCACGCTCACGTTCAATATCCATATCATCCAGTGCTTGTGCTTGCATATCACGATCAGCAATCGTCCCTGTAGTTTGTAATAACCGATCGGCAAGAGTACTCTTACCATGGTCAATGTGCGCGATTATGCAAAAGTTTCGGATGTTTTTCATAGATAATTCAGTGTTGACAAAAGTACATTAAAAAACGCATGCACAGAAAACGTGACCTAAATTTTTAAGGGTGAATCAAATTATTATCCAAAATGACAATTTGGCCTGAACTCCAAAAAAACTAATGTAATTCTATCGTGTATGAAACCGATTCCAATTGATTTGGCGGTAATAAATGCACTCCCATTTTTTTCTCTAAATCACCAGTGGAATTAAGATGATCTGCCCAGCCCCACCATGGTTCTATACAAAAAAATGGAGCGAAAGGCTTTGTCCAAAAACCTACTGCTCCCCATGTATTAGATGACAAAGTCACAATTGGCCCTTGGATTTTATGTGTTAATGTTACCGCTGAAAAAGGAGGTGATTTAAATACTAAAGCATCGTTTTCAAACAAATCATTTTCAAGGGAAAGTACTTTGTTTATCTCAATTTGTTCTAATTTACCTGAATAAAATGTCCCATCTAAAATAGATCGATCCAAGAGCATTGATTGTTGAAAATCTAATTGATATTCAGTTAAGTCACCCTGAATCGCAAAACCTGGATGACCCCCAACAGAGTACGGCATACTATGCGGATTAAAATTTCTTGTTTGAAATGAAACTTCGATTGAATTGAGAATCAACCGATAGGTAACCATAAATTCAAATTCAAAAGGATACTGAATTTTAGTTTGTGCGGAAGACCTCAGTAAAAGTCGTACCTCATCTCTTTCCTTTTTTATAACTTCAAATACACAATCACGGGCAAATCCATGTTGGTTCATTTGAAATTTTTGACCTCTAAAATTGAAACTATCATCAATCAATCTTCCAACAATTGGAAATAAATTAGGCGAAGTACGATTCCATATTGAATCGTCTTTTTTCCACAAGATATTTGGAAATCCCTGGCGCTTTAATACAATAAGTTCTGCACCCATAGGCGCAATTTCAGCGTGTATAAAATTATTTTCAATCCGAATCATATTCCGAAAGTACCTTTTTTATAGGGAATAATTTCTTCCAGGAAACGATTTGACAATTCCATCCATTTCCATTGAAAACAACATTGAATTTACTTCTGCTACAGATTTATTCAAATCCAACATAATTTGATCGAAGTGCATCTTACCTTTGTGAGTAAGTAAATGAAATATTTTAATGGCGTTCGGATCTAGTAATTCCTGAGGAATAGATGAAGAAACAGCCCTTTTCTGAACATTATTAAGTTGTACTTCCCAACTCATAAGCTTTATAATATCAGCTGCTGATGTGACTAAGTGAGCCATATTCTTTTGGATGAGCAAATTACATCCTTTTGAATTTTCTTGACTAATTCCACCAGGAAATGCAAATACGTCCCTATTATAATCAAAAGCTAATTCAGCAGTAATCATCGAGCCTCCTTTAATTTTACTTTCAATAATAACCAGGCCATCAACCATTCCTGCGACAATTCTATTTCGCATGGGAAAATTAACCCGATCAGGCATCGTTTTCGCGGGGAATTCCGTGAGTAGGCCTCCTTTATTTTTACACATTTCTTTAGCGATTGCTTGGTGTGCAAAAGGATAAATCCGATCCAAACCGTGACCTAAAACCCCAACGGTAGATAAGCCAGAAGTTAATGCGGCTTTGTGTGCATTGTAATCTGTACCGTATGCCAATCCACTTATGATCTGTACATCAAAAGGTTTAAGTTCATCAATAAGTTGCCTTGTAATTTCTTTCCCATAATCGGACGCTGTTCTTGTTCCTACTATAGAAAGCACTTTCGCAGGATTGGGATCAAAATCACCTTTAGAATATAGCAATAAAGGAGCATCAGCACACTGTTTTAAACGGCGTGGATAGTTACTTTCGAGTAAAAAATGAGTGGTTAAATTATACTTTTCGACAAACTCCAATTGTACTTTTGCTAATTCGATCGCTTGATCACGCTGCATTTTAGTCAGCAAAGATTTTGAAATTCCTGTAATATTTTGTAGCTCATTAATCGTTGCTGAAAAAATTACATCAATGTCTGGAACCTTGGATAACAAGAGAGTAGCCTTTCGCGGGCCAATTCCTCTTAAATATGTCAAGGCAATTTGAAATAGTTGTTGTTGTGGTTTCAATTTTTTTTAGTAGTTTCGAACACTTTAATTTACAAAGAATTTTTGAGTTATGAATGGTAAACGAGTAATTTTTGCACTATTTTTTTTAGCATCAACGCTTGTAAGTTTTTCTCAAACGAAAGGAATTATAGTAGATGCATCGACAGATATTGGTATTCCGGGAGTGAAATTAATTTGTTCAGATGGTTCTAAAACTTCTACAAACAGTTCAGGAGAATTTTCTGTAACGATAAAAAAATACCCTGTTTGGATAAAAGTTAAATATGCAGATTTTGATACAGACTCATTATTCGTAACGAAAGACACGGTGTTGGATTGGAAACTTAATCCTACCGCTCAAAACATGAAAACCATGGTTATTTCTTCTAGTAGAAGAAGTCAAGCAATTGAAGAAGTCCCCGTTTCAATGGAGGTAATTAAACCCGCCTTAATCGATAACAAGGGACTATCGAACTTGGAACAAGTTGTTGACCAAAGCCCCGGAGTATATGCAATGGATGGGCAAGTAAGCATTCGCGGTGGCGGTGGTTATGCTTATGGAGCAGGAAGTCGAGTTGTTTTATTGTGGAATGGTGTCCCCATGCTTTCCCCTGATATTGGAGATGCAAAATGGAATGCTATCCCAATGGAGCAAACCGATCAAATTGAGATTATAAAAGGTGCATCATCTGTACTATATGGTAGTGGTGCATTAAATGGTATTATTTCATTAAGCGAAAAAGAAGCAAATCCAAAAGGAGAACTAAAAATCAAGGTTCAATCAGGAATTTACGATAATCCACGCAGAAAATCCATGCAATGGTGGGTGAAAAACCCTATGTTCTATTTGGCGGACATCTATCATAGCAAAGCTCAAAAAAATTGGGGGTATACTATTGGAACCAATCTGTATTTAGATTCTGGGTTTAGGCAAGGGGAACAAGAAAAAAGATTACGGGTGAATGGTTCCATCTACTACAAGCCATTAAACATAAAAAATTTCAAAACAGGATTAAGTTATAATTTCCAATATCAAGACATGGGAGTTTTTGTCCTTTGGAAAAATGATTCTATGGGATATCAGGCAATGGATAATACCCTGTCTCGTCAAAAAGCCATTCGATTTAATATCGATCCTTATTTGAAATATTATGACAAGAAAAACAACCGGCACTTTTTAAGAAGTCGGTATTATTTGGTTACAACCGGAAATGATCAAAATTACTATGACGCGTCTTTTGCCCAAATGATTTATGCTGATTATCAGTTCCAGAAAAAAATCGGTGAAAATAAAAATATCACATTGGGAGCCATGAATAACAACAGCTTTATTCGCAGTTGGGTTTTTGGAGACCACACATCCCAAAATGCAGCAGTTTACGGACAATTTGAAGGTAAATTTTGGAAAAAACTAGACTGGACAGCAGGAATGCGGATGGAATACTACCAATTAGATACCCTCAAACCAGATTCAAGGTTTAATTTCACTGATTCTGTCTCCATGCCTATATATCCAGTTTTTAGAACTGCCGCCCATTATGCCCTAACAAAATACAGTCACCTTCGAATTTCGGCAGGACAAGGGATTCGTTTTCCATCCATTGCAGAACGATTTGTCTCTACTTCTGTTGGAGGACTAGTTATTTTTAAAAATCCTGATTTAAAGCCAGAAAAAGGATGGTCGGGAGAGATTGGATGGAAACAATTAGTAAAAATGGGTGAATGGAAAGGCGCTATCGATGTAGCTGCTTTCATTAATGAATATAGTAACATGGCCGAATTTACTTTTGGAGCGTACAATCCAGTTACTGGTGACAGATTAAACTGGCTTGGAGCGGGCCCTGCATCACCTGAAGACTCTTCAATTTGGAATGGATTAATATCGCAAGGACTTACAATAAATAATTTAATTGGGTTCCAAGCTCAAAATGCTGAACGGGCTCGTATAACTGGACTAGAATTATCATTTAATAGTGCGGGCAAAATAAAAAATGTAGATATAACTTCCTTGATTGGTTATACTTATTTAAACCCCATTAGCTTAAATAATAACCCCACTTATCTCGCCACTTTCTCAGATACTTCTTCACGTACGTTAAAATATCGATTTAGACACATGTTTAAAGCAGATTTACAAGTATCATATAAGAAATTTAGCATAGGACTTTCTTGCCGATATAATAGTTACATGAAGAATATTGATAGGATTTTTGAAGAATCCATTGGAGGTATTGAAATTTTATCAGGCTTAAAAGAGTATAGAGAGAAATACAACAAAGGCGCTTTGGTTTTTGATACAAGAATCATGTTTGAGGTATACAAAAGCCTCAAAATTAATTTAGTAACCAATAACATTTTCAATGCTGAATATGTATCGCGGCCAGGTGATATTCAAGCACCACGAAACTTTGTTATTCAATTACAATATCAAATTAAGTAAGGAACTAATTTTTGAGGTACTAAACTAATGGGTTTCTGCTTGCCATTTAATTTTAACGGCAGAAATTACGGGTGTATTAAGGCGTATATCAGACAATATCTCAAAGTTCAATTTGGTATAAAAAGAAAGGGGTGAATGGTAGATTGAACCATCATTTTTCATGTCATTACTGTGATCAATAACCCAGCCATAAAAACAAGGACTTTCCTTTTTTAATTCAGTAATTAATTGACTTCCGAGGCCTTTTCCTTTGAATGAATCCGCTACAATAATTGAAAAACGTGTTTCATTTTCTTTATCAAATAAAACTGCCCATCCAACGATACTATCTTGTTGGTTTTCTATTATAAAATGGCGATAATTAATTGCATCGTCCAATAACATTGAAAACCGATTCATTAAATTTTTTGGGTATTCTTTATTCCAAAGAAAGTCTATTTGTTGGTATTGGTTTTTGCTTAATTGTTCTGTGTAAATTAACCGCATTTAGCATATAATTAAAATGGGCTAACATAATGCTAACCCATTCAATTTAATTATTTATATCTCTTTATTTCAGAACGATAAATCGTTTTTGTAACCACTTAAGATCATTTTGAATGCGTAAATAATACACTCCATTTGCTATTTCAGAAATTGAAACTTGTTCAACCTCTTGTTTCGCTCGGAATGAGTAGATAACTTTTCCATTTATATCTCGAATTTCTGTTTGAACTCCTTCCGGTAATCCTTCTATTTGAAACACTGCATTGTTCGGATTAGGTACAATTAAAATCTGAGCCTGTAATTGATCTTCAATTGATGCACATTGATCAACGGTTATGGAAACTTGTCCCGATCCTTGGCAACCATTTGCGTCCGTGTAATTTGCCAAAATAGTTGATACCCCAACTCCCGCAATGGATGGATCAAATGTTGAACCTACAACTCCTGTTCCTGAAAGAAAAGCAGATGCCGGTGTTGGAATTAATTGAACTAGTTCCCCATTTGAACAAACTGTATTATCAGAATCATTTGTTGTGATTGAAACAACTGGATTTTGATTTACCACGATAGATTGAGTAATGGTATTTGTACCCACAGCATTTGTTACGGTTAAATCAACACTATAAGTCCCTGAAACATCAAAAACATGTGTTGGATTGGGTGTATTCGATGTTGTACCATCACCAAAATTCCAAGACCAAGATGTTGGGGTGTTCTCTGAAAAATCAGTAAATGAAATACTATTACCTACACACACTGAATTTGACGATGCAGTAAAAGAAGCAACTGGAGCGGCAACTGGAGTATTTTCATTATATAATACCTTAAAATCATCAAAATAATACCCGTCAGCATTAGTGCCACCATCCGAACGTAATTGAAAACGAACTTTGATTTGTTGTCCTAAATAATCACTCAAATTAACCTCTTCCAATACCCAAGTTGATTGTGTGCCTTCATAAACTGGTTGATTGTTTGGTTGAACGCTATTATTAGCGCTTGTTCCTGGAACGGTGTAATTACCACATTGACCAATCCAAGTTGTACCACCATCTGTGGAGACTTGAAACTGCACAAAATCATAATCTGCCTCAATAGCCCATTTTGCATAAAAAGAGATCATTGCTGATGAAGCATTGGTTAAATCAATTACTGGCACATAGGTATATGTTTTATTGGTATTGCTTCCATAATTTGTAGCCGATCCATCAAAAAATGATTTTGAAGGTGAAACAAAAGTAGAACCAGTAGTTGACCATGTTCCTGTCCAGTTTGCTACAGCTGTCGCATCCTCAAGGGTTTGCAAGGTAAGCGCTCCGTAGGTTTTGATTATCGTATCCTTTTTAATCCATAATCCATTATCTGTTTTAAGAATATACTTGATTTGATCACCAAATTGGATGGAAGAATTTAGCACATATGATATCGAGCCGGTCGAACCTTGTTGGCTATTCAAGTTGTAAGTAACTGAATTACCTACAGAAACGATGTTTAATACTGGTTCAATAGAAACAATTACTGGTCCACCTTGTCGTCCCAATCTCTTTATAGAATGATTAAAATTCCCTGTCACTGTTGCAACAGTTGATGGGTCTGAATCTTTAACAATAGAATAATTTCTTGTCAAATGAGCTAAAATTAAATTAGGGAAAACCATTTCCTTACATGTTGCAATAATTTCTGAAGAGGGTTGCCAAAATGCTGTTCCAACCTCTGGAGTATGAGCAAATATGGTGTCTTTAAGACCTACTCCCACATCAACTTTGTACATATAATCGTCTGAATCACCCGAAGCAGGATACAATGCAGAACTTTTCATTGCCGTATAGCCATTCAATTCTACCATATGGTTTGTATAATCTTGCAAATAATTGTGATGTGGTGCAAATTCGGCTGTAGTTGTTCCTAT
>CAMBBW010000057.1 GCA_945863425.1 Lishizhenia tianjinensis | reverse complement strand
TTTTATCCAATGTAGAAGTAATTGCTGAGAAATACCGTGGAATCAGACCAGCGCCCGGATATCCCGCATGTCCGGATCATCAAGAAAAAATAGGTTTATTTAGTTTATTGAACGCTACAGAACTAACCGGGGTTAGTTTAACCGAAAGTTTAGCGATGCTGCCTACTGCCTCCGTTAGTGGTTGGTACTTTGCTCATCCTGATGCAAAATATTTTGGTTTAGGTAAAATCACTGCAGAACAAGTGGAAAATGTTGCTTCTCGAAAAGGAGTAGAGGTTTCAGAAATTGAAAGGTGGTATTCTAGTATTTTACTCTAATTTTTCATTTATCAAATTCTCCATTAACTTTGCGTGAATGAAAGAGCAACTAGTTGAAACAATTCGATTGTATAATCAAAAAGGATGGTCGCCTGCAACATCAACAAATTATTCGTATCGAGAGGCTAATCAAATTTGGGTAACCCGTTCAGGAGTTGATAAGTCGCAAATTACTCTTGAAGATTTCATTACGGTCAATCAAAGCGCTGAATCAATTGGTGAATTCGTGGGAATTAAGCCATCAGCTGAAACTCAAATTCATTGCGATATTTATTCACTTTTCCCGGATGCAACGGTGATTTTACATAGTCATGGTAAATATCCGGTCATAGCTTCTTCTCGATTCGAGCATTCAATTGAATTTGAAGGATATGAAATTCAAAAAGGATTTATTGGTCAAACAACCCATGAAAATAAGGTGATGATTCCGATTTTTGATAATAACCAGAACATGCTTTTTTTTTCAGAACAATTGGAATTCCGAAAAGGCGAATTAGTGAATAACTCCTTTATTATTCGCAAACATGGAACCTACGCTTGGGGGAAAAATTTATTTGAAGCGAAACGACATTTAGAAACATTGGATTATCTCTGTGAATGTTGGTGGGAAGAAAATCGATACTAATTTTTAAGTATGGCAAAGAAAAATAAAGAACGCTTAAATGTTGTATATTCAACAAACCCCAATTTTAGTTACGAGGTTGAATCGCAGGAGGAGCAAGACACCTTAGCCCCTCAATTTCAAAAGTTATATGTTTCGATCGATAAAAAACAGCGAGCAGGAAAGGAAGTCACTTTGATAGAGGGTTTTGTAGGAATTGACGAAGATTTAAAGGAATTGGGTAAATTGCTTAAAAATAAATGTGGGGTAGGGGGAACAGTGAAAGATGGCGAGATATTAATACAAGGAAATTTTAGAGATAAAATCAGTGATATCTTAGTAAAAGAAGGGTATCAGGTAAAAAGAAAAGGAGGATAAGAAATGTTAAAAAGGCTGCTATTAACAAGTATTTTTGTGCCAGTATTTTCAGCGTTCTCGCAGACGTGTATTGATTCAAGCTAAATTAACCCAACTATTGAATGCATAGCCTTGCTGCAACCAGTTTGCGGGTGTGATGGAGTTACCTATGGGAATTCTTGTATTGCAGTGAACTATTATGGAATTACAGAATTTTCGAATGGACCTTGTCCTCTTCAGGAACCTGATACGTGCATTAAAATTCCTGCCGGAATAAATTTTGGCGCGTGCACATCGATTTTAGGTTGGTGCAGAATAGGCGATGAGTGTATTGAATTATCAGGGTGTTCCATGCTTGGTTCCGATGGAATAGATTACTCTAATTATTTTTACGGAAGTTCTTATGCCTGTAATTCTTTGTGTTCAACGGATACGGTTGTATTTTTGAATTGCATCGATAGTTCATTAATTAACATCGGTGTACAAATTCCAGATATATACCAACCTGTTTGCGGATGTGATTCTGTTACCTATCAGAATTCTTCACTGGCCATATATTATCATGGAGTTTCAAACTATTACGAGGGTGAATGCGCTACAGCAAGCAATCAAGAAATTGGAGAATCGAACATGATTATTGTGCCAAATCCAATATCAAATCACTTTTCGATTAAACAAACAACGAATCAACTAATGTCAATTAAATTAGTTGCGATAGACGGACGAACAATTCCAATAGTCAACACTCTTGATTATGATTTCTACATACTTGGAGAAACAACTACCGGTATAGCTTTCCTAGAAATGGTGGATTACAAAGGGAAATACACTCGGTATAAAATTCTACTAGAAAAATAAAGGGCTGGAATTAAATAAAAATAAGTCTAATTATTGATTAGCTCAATTTGTATTTCTTGAAAAACGCGTCCCAATTCCAAATGAAATTTGACATAACTTCATCCATTCGTTTTAAGAAAAGAGGGTTTGGTGCTTGCATGCGTTTAAAATAAACATCTTGAAACTCATTTAATCTGTATTTATGAAAAATAGCTTTTGACATGCCGTAAATCATGTTTTTTGATGGATGATTTACACGTGAAATAAAGGATTGATATTTGCGAATTAGATTTTCAAAATCTAGTTCATTCATTTCATAAATCTTAGCAAGTTTTTGAAATATAATTCGTTCAACACGCATTGCCTGCTCAGCCTCAAAAGTACTTTCTAAAAAGGATAAGTTTCCAGTAATAACGATGAGCCCAAATTCCCCACTGTCTTTTGCATTCAAATTTGGCGATTGAACAAAAGCAGGATCTTCGTTTATCATGGAAGAAATTTCATTCCAACCACTATCTACAGAATCAAAAATTGCGTTAATGAAAATATTCGCAACTTGATTATCAGTTAGTTTTCGTTTCATTATTGCGCTAAACATATTCTTCGGTTTATTACGTGTAAGTTCTAATACAAATTTAACAAGCAAAAAAACTTGTTTCAAGGTCAGTAAAAGTGTGTTATCAACTAAGTTATTAACAGAAAAAGGGAAATTCTGGCGATAAGGTGTTAAAAACTGAATATTTTTAGGTTAAGATTCTGTAAACTTGCTTTAAAGAATAACCTAAATCACTTTTCTTTTTTGAATTTAGTATGAATTCCTTCAAGTTCCGAAGCATGATTTATCACCTCTTCTATACAAATAACAGGGATTTGCCATGCTTTTTTCCAGACGCGGGTGTTAAATTGATCATCAGCAAACTGTTTTCTGTAGCTGTCTCCAGATGAAAGTTCTACGCAACTTCCAAGCAAGCCTAATTTATAGCGCATGTAATTTTCTAATCCTCCTCCATAAGTTGCTGGGTTTGGCGAAACTGGAACAAATGAAAACCCACTGGAATTTAATGCACGCTCATTGATTAAACTATCAATTCCATTGAAATAATGATGCGTTTTGGAATCTGCCCAATAAATAATATCACCTTTTGTATGAAAAGATAATGTCATCAATGGTTTTAGTTCATTCACGAAAGATTGAATTGCTTTTGTTTCCTTAGGCTCTGCCGGATATTTACCCTTGAATCCTTCAGAGCAAGGAACGGGAGAGTAATTGTAACTTCGATTTAGGGAGTGCGTGCTGTCATCAAAAGAATCGTTTAAATCAATTCCAGTTCCGTTCGCTTTCCATTCTGCAAACGTTTCAATTCGCTTTATTTCATTGATTTGAGGTAAATACTTTTCTATTCCAATCCAGTTTTCATGCGCAATTTTTAATCCATCGGGATTTGCAACGGGTAAAAAATATAAATCCACATCGTTTAAATAATCGGCCGCTTTATTATAAATGATGGAGTCTTTGCTAAATGAAAGCAAATAAAGATTGAGAAATTTCATCACAAATTTAGAGCTGTAATCTTCTCGAGCATGTACATTTCCAACAAATAACAAGGATCGTTTCTTTGGGATTTGACTACCGATTCTCAAAACGGTAAGCGGAAGCCCAAACTCTGATTGGCCAATAGTGAATAAATTTGTGCGCTCAGGGAATAGTTTATGCAATGAATCCAAATCTTTTTGAATCATTTCGTATGTGTATTTTTCATCGTCCTCTACTAAATAACACGATTTTTGCGACCAAGAATTGATGCTAATAAAAAATAGGATAACGGAGAATATTAGTCCATTAAAAAAAAATGTCTTCACGTTCAAAAGTTGCATTAACCAAATTTATTCAATAAAATGTGCTCAATTCTAAACTCCTTTTTTTCTAATGCATATTGATTTGTTGAAAACACAAAAAAACTCCCTGTTTTTTCAGAACAAGGAGTTTTTCTTTTCAGGTTGGTTTGATAAACTAGAAAACACGAATTTCGCTCGTACCCTTACTTACGGTTACTTCCTTTTTCGGGATGGAAACATGTAAAATTCCTTTGTCGTATGTTGCATTTATTTTGTCGGTATCGAGTCTGGGCGCCGCCATTTCAATAGAGAATTCTTTCTCGTTTACGTTGATGTTCACCGATGGAATTCGATCTACATAATCCCAAGGCAGAAATTCGGCATTCAAATCAAGCATTCGAGGACTCAATAATCTTCCGTTATCAAATAAACTACCTGTCCAAGTCGGAAGTAAGGTTTTACTTTTTGTTAGTAGGGTCATTTTTTTTTCAATTGTGTATTGAACAAAATTAGGAAAGCTCTTTTTTTTAATGTCTTACAGAGAGAATTTGATTTTTTATGTTTATTTGAGGCCACTTTTTACTGATTTAGGCTGCTTGGTGGATTATTTGTAACTTTGCGCCCGAATGGAAAATCATAAATCCGGTTTTGTAAATATTGTTGGTAGTCCGAATGTGGGTAAATCCACACTGATGAATGCTATGTTAGGTGAAAAATTGTCAATCGTAACGTCAAAAGCTCAAACAACTAGACATAGAATTTTAGGCATTGTAAATGAGCCTGAATACCAAGTTGTGTTTTCTGATACTCCTGGGGTTGTAAATGCGGCTTATAAAATGCATGAAGCGATGATGGGGTATGTGAATTCGTCATTAAAGGATGCCGATATTTTGTTGTTTATAACAGATCCTTATGAATCTGAAATGAACCACAAGGAAACCTTGATGAAAATTCAAAAAATGACAATTCCTGTGTTTTGTCTAGTTAATAAAATAGATTTGGTGGACCAAGCACTTGTGGAAGAGCGAATGGCTTATTGGCAAGAACAATTGCCTTCAGCTGAAATTGTTCCAATATCTGCATTACATGCGTTTAATTTAGAAAAAATTTGGGCGCATATAATAGATTTATTGCCGGTCAGTCCTCCATATTACGATAAAGAGGAAATTAGTAATAGGCCCGTACGGTTTTTTGTATCTGAAATTATTCGGGAGAAAATTTTTGAATTATGTAAAAAAGAAATCCCCTACAGCAGCCAAGTGGAGGTAGATACATATTTAGATGAAGGAAATATTATTCGCATTCGAGCGATTATTATTATTGAAAGGGATTCTCAGCGTGGAATTATTATCGGTAAAGGGGGTGAAATGTTAAAAAGAATTGGTACAAATGCGCGAAAAGACCTTGAGAAATTCTTAGATAAAAAAGTGTTCCTGGAAACATACGTAAAGGTCGATAAAGACTGGCGCACGAGCGATAGTAAATTGAAGAAATACGGATACGGACATTAATCAAAATAAAATAAAATAGTTCAATGGTTAACATTGTTGCAATTGTAGGTAGGCCAAATGTTGGTAAATCGACTCTTTTTAATCGACTTACAGAATCGAGAGATGCCATCGTGAAGGAGGTTAGTGGAGTTACACGCGATCGAATTTACGGGAAAGGGGAGTGGAATGGCAAAGTTTTTTCAGTAATTGATACCGGAGGCTATTCAGTGAATTCAGATGACATTTTTGAAGCTGAAATTCGTCGACAAGTTGACCTAGCAATTGAAGAAGCAACTGTAATTATTTTTATGGTGGATGTTATGTCTGGCATCACAGAGATGGATGAATTGGTTGCTAAAAAACTAAGAAAATCGGGTAAACCTGTAGCTGTTGTTGCCAATAAAGTAGATAATACGCAGCGCATAGGTATGTCAGCTGAATTTTATTCTTTTGGGCTGGGTGAAGTCTTTGATTTATCTGCTACAAATGGAACGGGGACGGGAGAAATTTTGGATGCCATCGTGCCTTTTTTCAATTTTGATGAAGATATTTCACGCGAAGAAGATTCTTTACCAAGAATTGCAGTGGTTGGTCGACCAAATGTTGGTAAATCCTCATTAATTAATGCCCTAACTGGAGAGGAACGAAACATTGTGACTAATATTTCAGGAACAACAAGGGACGCCATTCACACGCGTTATAATTCCTTTGGTTTTGACTTTATTCTCATTGATACTGCCGGAATCAGAAAGAAAGCGAAAGTTCATGAAGACATTGAATATTATTCAGTTTTGCGTTCTATTCGAACTATTGAAAATGCAGATGTCTGTATCGTCATGATTGATGCCTCTGAAGGAATTCAAAAGCAGGATTTGAGCATTTACTATATTGCTGAAAAAAACTCAAAAGGAATTGTTGTGTTGGTGAATAAATGGGATTTAGTTGAAAAAGACCATACAACCATGAAAGCATACGAAACAAAATTGCGCGAACAATTGGCTCCTTTCAATGATGTTCCAATTATTTTCACATCTGTCCTTACGAAGCAACGTATTTATCAAGCTATTGAAGCGGCCATTAAAGTGAACCAAAATAGAACTAAAAAAATTGCTACGTCTGTATTAAATGATGTATTATTGCCAATTATCCATGCTACACCGCCCGCTTCAGTAAAAGGGAAGTACATCAAAATAAAGTACGTTCAACAACTACCAACTCATTCGCCCGCATTCGCTATTTTTTGTAATTTACCTCAATACGTTCAGGATGCTTACAAACGTTTTATTGAAAATAGGTTGAGGGATGAGTTTGATTTTGAGGGAGTTCCAATAAAAGTTTTTTTCCGAAAAAAGTAATTTCAATCATAGTTATGTTTCTCTCTTTTTATCTTGCACTCTTTTTTGGATGGAATGAAAATTTAGTTTAATTTAGCCCTCTTTAATCGAAGAAAAACACAAACCAATTCGCACAGCACCAATGGAATCTTTAATAATTACAGCAACATCGTTGACACCTTCTATTCGATTTGAATCTAATGGAAATATGGAAATTCATGGCAAGTCTATTCCTGAAAATAGCGATGATTTTTGGATGCCTATTTTGAATTGGTTTAAAGAATACATAAATACTCCAGCAAATCAAACGATTGTAAAGTTGGATATTGCTTACTTAAATATTTCTTCTTCTAAGAATATTCTTCATTTACTTTATCAATTAAACGAACTAACCGACCGAAATATTGACGCACGTGTAGAATGGTTTTACCATGCTGCTGATCAGGATATGTTAGAGGTTGGGAAAGATTATGAACACATGGTGCGTGTTCCTTTTTTATTTAAAATTTGGGAAGAAGAATTCCAATTAGCTTAATGTTTCGTTAATAATTCGTTCGTAAACTGTTCATGTTTTCGGCTATTCGTATTATTTTTTTTGTTTTATTTGTATTACAATTAAAAATCATAGCATGAAAAAATTTACATTTTTATACTTAAGTTTTGCTTTTTCTTTTGCACAAGCTCAACAGCAAATTGGAAATAGCAATTTGGAGTCTTGGGACAATCTTGGTCAATCAACAGAAGAACCAACCAATTGGAATGGTTTTAAATCTGCTCAGGGAAGTTTTACCTCCTTTGGGTCACAACAAGTTCAGCGTTCTACAAGCATTCGTTCAGGTGCAACAGGTGCGTATTGTGCCCGTGTTTGGTCTAAAAGCACCTTGGGAATCATTGCGAATGGGAATATGACTTTGGGGCGAATTAATATGGGAAGTACAACGGCAAATGATCCCGGCAATTATAATATTTCACTTACTGCGGATGCCAATTTTTCTGAAGCGTTAACTTCAGCACCAGATTCACTCGTTTTTTGGGTGAAATACACCGCGACCAATGCTTCCGATTCTGCACGTGTACATGCAATCATGCACGATACTTATGATTTACGTGATCCACTTGATGCCAATTCATTGCCTCATGTTGTGGCAAGAGCAGAACGAAATTATGCAAAAACAAGTGGTTCTTGGATACGAATGTCTGTTCCATTTAATTATGTTTCAGGCGCACCGGCTCCAACTCCAGCATTTCTATTACTCACGTTTACAACAAATAAAACTCCAGGTGGAGGCTCAGCAAATGATGAGGTTCTCGTGGATGATATAGAGTTGATTTACAATAGTACAATTGGAATCGAGGCGATTGATAGTCAAAAACAATTTACCGCCTTTTATTCAACTGAAACGGGCATAGTATTAATAGGCAGCGAGACAAATGTTTCCATCGTAACCATGGAAGGAAAAATTCTAAGTCAAGGATCAATTGATAAAGTAAACGGAACCAAATTAAATTCAGGTGTTTATTTTATTCAATCTGATAAGTCTTCCGTTAAAATTCTAGTCCCATAAATTCAATGAAGGGATTTTTACTCGTTTTTGCATTTTTTGCAACTACTGTCCTGTGGTCACAAAATGGATTTTTAGAAGGAATTGTTTCTGACGAAAAAGGAAATCCTATTGAAGGTGCAGATGTGATTTATCGCAAGGATGTAACACGCGGTGCGGTAACGAATGAAAAAGGATATTATCGTCTCGAACTACCGGCTGGTCAGGCCCGAATTATTTGTCGTTTTTCTGATATGAAAACAGATACATCATCCATTACCGTTATTTCGAATTCTACTGTTAATCACTCTATTCGACTAAAATCATTAGTTAAAGAATTGGAACAGTTTGAGGTAAAGGTGGGTAAATTTGATAAATCCATTGAAGAGCAAACAGTATCAATGGTGGTGATAAAGCCACAAATGATCGAAAATAAGAATACGAGAAGTATTGAAACAGCATTAGATCAAACGCCTGGATTAAATATCTTGGACGGAGAGCCCCAGATACGAGGCGGAAGCGGTTTTACATTTGGAGTTGGTTCAAAAGTGGCTATAATTGTGGATGATATGCCTATGCTTTCTGGTGATGCTGGAAGGCCAGAATGGGGGTTTATCCCAGTTGAAAACATCAGCCAAATTGAGGTTGTTAAAGGGGCAGCATCTGTTCTTTCAGGCAGTTCAGCATTGTCCGGTTCAGTTCATATTCGAACTGCATTTCCTCAACAAAAACCAATATTTAAAGTAAATGTTTATTCAGGTGCATATTCCGCGCCATCTTCATCAAATGAGGCCAAATGGAATGAACATTATCCAGGAATACATGGTATGAATTTCTTGTATGCAAAGAAATTTTCAAATTTGGATGTAGTTTTAGGTGGTAATTTAAACTATGATCATGGATACATCGGACCACCCATAACAGATTCAATCGTAGCGACAGTTTTTCCCGATACGATTACGAATTTTACAGAAAAACAACTTATCTCTAAAAGAGCTCGTATCAATTTTAATTTGCGCTATCGTTCCAAAAAATACAAAGGATTAAATTATGGGATGAATGGAAATTTTATGTTAGCCCATTCCAATATGCCTTTGGCTTGGTTAAATGATTCAACTGGATTGTATCGTGCATATCCGGGAGCGATCTTTTTGCAAGACCAGGTAATTTTTAATTTAGACCCATACATTCATTTTAATACAGCCACAGACGGTAAGCATTCATTGAGAGCTAGAATTTTGCACGCTGATAATAACATGAGCGCGAATCAATCCAATAATGCAACAACTATTTATGGTGATTACATGTTCCAAAAGAGTTATCCAGAATTAAAAAACATTGATTTTATTGGAGGAATTACGAGTTCTTTTACAAATTCATTCTCTAATATTTATGTAGGATCAGGAACTCCAAATAATCAACTTTTGAATATTAGTGCTTATACTCAGGTTGAAAGTAAAGTGAGTAAAACGTTCAATCTTTCAGCCGGAGCACGTCTTGAGTATTTCCAATTGAATGATACAATTACGGCGATCAAGCCAATATTTAGGGCTGGCTCAACAATTAAATTATACCAGGAAACCTATTTGCGCGGTTCATACGGACAAGGGTACCGATTTCCAACGATTACTGAACGATTTATTAAAACAGGAGTTGGTAATTTTGGGGTTTTTCCTAATCCAAACTTGAAACCGGAAAGCAGTTGGAATGCCGAAATTGGTATCAAACAAGGATTAAAATTTGGGAAAATTTACGGATATATTGATGTAGCTGCTTTCTGGCAAGAATATCAAAATACGATTGAATACATGTTTGGTATATGGAGGAGCTTATCCGGTGATCCTCAAACATTGGGTTCAAGTGCTGGTTTTATGTTTCTCAATACAGGTCAATCAAGAGTTACAGGAATTGACGCATCATTCATGGGAATGGCTAAGTTGAGTAAAAAAACCAATTTAACATTCATGACGGGTTATAATTATATTGTGCCAAAAACTCTATCGCCTGATTTTGTTTATGCCACAGATTCGTTGAATCGAGTATTTACTTATACTTCAACTTCATTGGATGGTTCAAAAGGAATTTTAAAGTATCGCTTTCTTCACAATATTAAATTAGATGCTGAGCTGATTTATAATAAAAAATTGAGCATTGGGATGAGTGCCAAATACTTCAGCAAGATTGTAAATATGGACGCAATTATCAAAGATTTTGAAGAATTAACTTCTGATACAACCTCTGATATTGGTAATTGGCTTCAAGATTTAAGATATATGGATTATTACAATGAGCACCGACATGGGAATTGGATTTTTGACGCACGAATTTCATACTCGATCAATGAAACCCACAAAATTGCTTTAATTGGAAGTAATATTTTAAATAGAAGTTATTCTCTGCGTCCACTTAAGATTGAGGCACCGCGAACTATTATGGTTCAATACACCTATAAATTCGATAAAAATTAATTGATTGAAAGTGAGCTTATTATTCTGCTGACTTTTTTTCGATCTACCTTGAGAATTGTTTCTGAAAATAAAGATTCTTCATCTAATAAAATCTTTGATGTTCCGGAAAAATGAATGGCATCTGGTTTAATTTCAGTTTCAATTTTACCAACATTATTCGCATTAATTCCACCGCCGGCCATAATTTCGATGCGCCCTTTAGCGTATTTTACCATTTCTCTCAAAACAAGAAATCCGGAATCTACGTTCGTTGAGACACCTGATGTAAGAATTCGTTTAACGCCCATATTTATTAGTAAATCCATGGATCTTTTCCATTCAATTGTATCATCAAATGCCCGATGAAAGGTGATGTCTATGCCTTGAGCAGCCTCGCTGATTTGTTCGAGTTGCAATCGATTAATTTCATTAGTCTCAGTCAGTAAACCAATTACAATTCCATTAACACCAATTTGCGTGCAATGGGCGATATCAATCAACATTATTTTTAACTCCTCCTCTGAATAACAAAACCCACCTGCTCGAGGTCGAATTAACACATGCGTTTCTATTTGTTTTCCTAAAGCATAATCAATCATTCCAATGGAGGGAGTAAGTCCTCCTTGTTCTAAGTTTTGACAAAGTTCAATTCGATCAATAGGTAATTCTTGAGCAAGTTGAATAGATTCAAATGAAGCAGCACACAATTCTATTTTCATTGATGAATTTTGAACCAAAAGTACTAATTTAATTAGTTAAACGGTTTAATTTAACTACTTTTGCCGCATGATAACGTTGGAGAATTTAGGGGTTCATCTTCCTCAAGGATATTTATTTAAAGGAGTTAATTTACAGATTAATCGAGGTGAACGCGTTGGCTTAGTTGGTAAAAATGGTGCTGGAAAATCTACATTGCTCAAAATCCTTTCAGGAAAGCAACAAGGATCTGAAGGAAAAATCCACTTATCTAAAGGAACCAATATTGGATTTTTAACACAAGATATTGTAATTGATTCAACAAATAGTGTTTTTGAGTTTTTGAATCAATCGAATGAAAAAATCAATGAGATTAGAACTCGATTAGATGAGATTAATCATTTACTTGTCGTTAGAACAGATTATGAGTCTGATAGTTACATGTCATTGTTGGACGAGCTATCGGAATTGAATCATGCTTATAGTTTGTTTGAAGGTCATACTTGGGAGGAACGAATTGTTACTACCTTAAAAGGCTTAGGTTTTCTTGAAGAAGACTTGGATAAATCGTTAAATTCGTTTTCTGGGGGTTGGAAAATGCGCGCTGAATTAGCTCGTATTCTTGTGAATCAACCAGAAGTGTTGTTATTGGATGAGCCTACAAACCACTTGGATATTATTTCCATTAGTTGGTTGGAAACCTACCTGCAAAAATATGAAGGTATCGTTCTATTGATTTCTCACGACCGCTTGTTTTTGGACAACGTAACAAAACGAACTTTAGAAATATCCTTAGGTAAAATACTTGATTTTCCGTATAATTATACTAAATACAAGGCATTACGGGAAGAAGATTTAGATCGTTTAGAACAAGCGAAAAAGCAACAAGATAAAGATATCAAGCAAACCGAAATGTTGATTGATAAATTTCGAGCAAAAAGTAGTAAAGCTTCATTTGCTCAATCTTTAATGAAAAAGTTAGATAAAACAGAACGTATAGAAATAGAAAAAGACCCAACCTCTCGTATGCGTTTAACTTTTCCCTTAAGCGTTCAGCCTGGAAAATGGGTATTGGAGTTGGATCAAATGGGCAAAACGTATGGTGAAAAGTTGATTTTTAAGGATATCAATATTACGGTTGGTAGGGGAGAGAAAATCGCTTTTTTAGGTGCCAATGGTGTTGGTAAGTCAACCTTACTGAAACGAATAATGAATGAGGTGGAAGGGGATGGTTTAGTTAAATACGGATATAATGTGAATATTGCTTATTTCGCTCAAAATCAAGCGGAAGAACTCGATACAGAATTGTCTGTTTATGATACTGTAGATTCGATTGCAGTTGGTGAAATTCGTAAAGATTTACGCAGTATTTTAGGTACGTTTCTTTTTACGGGAGAAGATGTAAATAAGAAGGTGAAAGTTCTTTCTGGAGGTGAACGAACAAGGTTAGCATTGTGTCAATTATTGTTGAGTCCATCGAATTTTTTAATTCTCGATGAGCCGACCAATCACTTAGATATAGCCAGTAAAGAAGTATTGAAACAAGCATTGATCAATTACGAAGGTACTTTTATTATTGTTTCTCACGACCGAGAGTTTTTGGATGGATTAACTAATCGTATTTGGGAGATTTACAATAAAACGTTAAAAATTCATCATTATAGTGTTCAGGAATTCTTGAAAAAGAAAGCAGAGGAACAACGTGAAATTAGTCAAAGTGCAAAAGGAAGTAAAGTGATTGTTACCCCAAAAGAAGTTGTAAAAGAAGTTTCAAAACCAGTTACAGCCTCAAATGAAAAGGAAATCAAACGAATTGAAAAAGAAATTTCCGATTTGGAATCGAAAATAGAGGCAATGAATCTAGTTTTAGCTGATTTAGATTATACAGATGAATCCAAAGCTCAAAAAATAGTGAGCGAATATGAAGGGCTTAAAAATCAATTGGATGAAAAGGTTCTCTTTTGGGAAAGGATTTTAGAATAACATCTAAAAAACTATTAATTTTTCCACTGTACACCAAATAAAACTATTAATATTTCCATTACAATAGAAATATTTGTACTAATATTTCCTTTTAATAGTATTTAAAACTATTAATTTTTCCGTTATTAAAGAAAAATTAATACATTTGTTTTATGGATTATTATTCAAGAATTTGTTTTGAGGTTATAGAAAAATGGTTGTTTCGAAGAAAAACGCTAGTGCTAATTGGTGCGCGACAAGTGGGTAAATCAACTTTTTTGAAAGATTTATTGGCTAAATATAGTAACGTTCAATTTTTCAATGCAGACGAACAACGCATCCGAGATCTATTTGAAGATTTGAGTATTCCTCAACTCGCTGAAGTGGTTGGTGACAATAAACTGATCGTAATTGATGAAATTCAACGGATTGCTAACCCCGGATTGGCATTAAAATTACTACATGATTCTTTCCCTGAATTACAAGTGATAGCAACTGGATCTTCAGCTTTGGAAATTGCTGATCGAATATTTGAGCCATTGACAGGAAGACATTTAGTATTTTACCTTTACCCGTTTACCTTACAGGAGATTTATTCTAAAAAATCCGCGCTTGCTGTGCAGGAAAAAATACCATTTCATTTGGTATATGGAATGTATCCTGAAATTTGTAACAATCCTAAGGATGCTCAAGTATTAGTGACAAATCTTGCAAATCAATATCTGTATAAAGATGTCTTAATATGGAAAGATATTAGAAGACCGGATTTGTTAGATAAACTATTGAAATTACTTGCTTATCAAATTGGAAGTGAAGTTTCGGTTCATGAATTAGCATTACAACTAAAAGTGAAATCTGAAACGGTTGATAATTATATTGATTTACTTGAAAAAGCCTTTGTCATTTTTCGGTTACATGCATTTAGTAACAATCCCAGAAAAGAGGTTTCCAAAATGAC
>CAMBBW010000056.1 GCA_945863425.1 Lishizhenia tianjinensis | reverse complement strand
AACCGGTCTGCCTATACTAAAAGCAATATAAATTTTGTTGGAACAGGGTATAATTTTACTTTACGGGGAGTAAAAGCGGTTGATCGACCAAGCACAAAACTCAGTGAGTATATTAGCCCGGATAAAATTACGGTGCCGCAGTTTAATTTTAGAATTGGATATAATTTCGCAAATTATTGGAACCTTTCCATTGGATTTGATCATTTGAAATATGTGATGGTGCATGGTCAAGAATATTTACTCGATGGCAAAATTAATTCCGGTGTTGACCCAAATTGGTCAGGGAGTTACGCGGATGAAATTGTGAAAACAGAAGAGACTAAATTTCATTATGAAAACACCAACGGACAAAATTACATACGAGCAGAGATAACTCGTGTTCGAAATCTTGTTAGGAATAATCGCGACAACTTTACTTTATCTGGGTTACTGGGAGCCTCAACAGGTGTTATATTATCATTCAATGACTTCACTTTTGGTGGCAAAAAAGATGTGCAAACTGCTTCGCTTTCTGGACTTGGCTTATCCGCCCATGGAGGCCTACGATTTGAGTTTTTTAAACATTTCTTTTTACAAACCAATGTTTCATTAGGAGTACTAGCTCAAAACCACGTAAAAACAAGACCTGCAGATTACAGCGCTTACGCCAGACAAACGTTTGGATATGTAGAAGGAAATATGGTAGTGGGCGCATTATTTTATATACGCCCAACCAATAGTTGCGGCAGTTGCCCTTCTTGGGATTAATTACTCCTTGCTTTTCAACTTGAAATCAATTTTGTAGTAGAATAATGGTAAAAACCCTAATTGATTGGTTTGAACATAAGGCTTATAGCCTGGAGAAGTAACATCAACATTTGGATCTAAGGACGGGGAATAGGCTAAATTTAAAAGATTTTTTGTACTTAGAATGTTCACCAAATCTAACCCGATTTCATGAGTCACTTTATTGGTATTCATTCGCCAGCTTATTTTAAAATCAATTCGGAAATAATCTTTAAACTTTTGGTCATTAAAAGCTGAATCTTTGAAAATAATCTCTTTCTGTGCATCCGAAGTAGCAACATCAACTAATCCATATCGTTTACCTCCTGCACGAGTTATTTTAGTTCCAAATCCAAGAACGTGTTTAGCCCCTAATTTAAACTCTTTACCAACCAATAAATTAACTACATAATTGCCATTGTAAGAAGTGTTTCGCAATTTACCATCGCTACCCTTGTATTTTGAATCATATAGTGTTCCAGAAAACAAAAAGAAAAACGATTTATCGAAGTACTTTTGAACGGTAAGCTCAAGTCCATAATTGTAGCCTGTCCCCGTATTTTTAAGTGAATCAGGAAAAACACGTGAAAACCCACTTCCGACATTTATCATGGAAAAAGAAGAGGGTGCAACTGTTACAGGAATATTGTAAAGACTTTGATAATAAGCCTCTGTT
This sequence comes from Lishizhenia tianjinensis, assembly GCA_945863425.1. Taxonomy (GTDB): domain Bacteria; phylum Bacteroidota; class Bacteroidia; order Flavobacteriales_D; family Crocinitomicaceae; genus UBA952. The sequence goes on along the minus strand of CAMBBW010000056.1, from coordinate 12,976 downwards.
TTTATGCTAAACCCTTTATTAAAGTATTTTTCATACCCTAATCCTGTATGTAAACTCCGGCTAAAATCCATGTTTTTATTATTGAAAATTTTATTGCCCGCAGCGTCAAACTTGTGATACGTGTAAGTGTAATAGGGTTGAATTTGGCTATGCATTCCACCTCCACCAAAAATGGCTTGACCACCACCTAATTTATATTTAAATCCAACGCGCGGTTCAATAGGGCTTATGCTGTTGCTTAAAGAATAATATTGGGCGTGAACACCCGCTGTTAAATCAAAATTATCGTTCGCTCTCCATTTCCATTGAGCGAATGGTTGAATTAACAATGCTTTTCCTTGATAATCCCAACGAACAACAAAATTGTCTGGTGTATTCAAATCAATTAAAACAGAGTCAATTTGATTCATTGACATAAGGTCAAAGTTTACTCCCGCCTTCATTAAAAGTCTTTTATTAAATTTATGATTTATAGCGGTGTATCCTGAAATTTTAATATTTCTAAATTGATAGGCCATCATGGGATAAACAGAATCAAAAGTGATTGTTGTATCTGTTCCATTAACCTCAAATCGACGGTTCGACAAATACTCATGATTCGCATTTTGTTGCTCCAAAGAGGCTGCTAATGTAGCAGAAACAAATGTTTTTTCATTGATTGATTTTTTATAGTTGAACCCCGAAACATACATACCAGTTCCAAAAAGCTGGTCTCGATCTCCTTCACCATACAAATCAGTTGAATATTCTTTTTTTTCTGAAATCAAGATGGAGATATTACTTTTCCCACCCATTCCAAATAATGATAAATTTCCTCCTTTTTTCAATTGCCAATTGAATTTAAAGGCCCCATCTCCATAAACGGGTATAGCATCTGTACCAATCGGAATACGAAGTTTTTCAAACAAGGATAGGGTTGAGTATCTTCCCATTACTAAGAAACTCGATTTTTTGTTCTTGCTCATTGGTCCCTCTGCCAAAAACTCGGTACCCAAAAATCCAAATTGTCCAGTAAATTCAAGCTGATTTTTATTACCATTTCTCAATTTCAAATCAAAAATCCCTGAAGTGCTATTGCCATACTCTGCAGGGAACGCACTCATAAAGAAGTCTGAATTTCCTAAGATCTTATTGTTTAAAATAGAAACTGGTCCTCCAGAACTCCCCGAAATAGAAAAATGCGATGGGTTTGGAATATCTATACCCTCCACTCGGTAAACGATTCCCAATGGAGAATTTCCTCTAACGACTATATCATTTCGAGAGTCATCTGCCCCTTGAACTCCTGCAAAATTTGAGGCCATACGTGCTGGATCCATTCTTGAACCAGGATAACGATTCGTTTCTTCCACACTAAATTGCTGGGCTGACATTACGGCCATCTCATTCAAGACCTCACCTTTTCTGCGTGCTGTTACAACAATTTCTTCTTTCGTTATAATAGCTTCCATCAAGGGAATATTCAGAATCAATTCCTTACCGGAGTTTACCTCAATAGTAATTGTTTTAGCCTCATACGAATTGAGTTTAGCAACCAATTTATGTTTACCAATCGGGATTTGCTTAAGCGTAAATTCGCCCAATGCATCTGTCCCTCCCAAATAACGAGCATTGGTATCGGATGTCAACACTTGAACTCGAACTCCAGTTAGCGGGTAATTGGTCTCGGCATCATATACCTTACCACGAATGGTTTGGGTTGGTTGAGCAAAACAAAGAAAAGTAGAAAGTGAGATAAAAACCGCTAATACTTGCTTCATAAACTAATTGTTAAAGTTAGGACAAAGCTAATTTCTTTTCTAATTAACTGAACCAAAGGACACAAAAAGTAATCAACAGCGTATTATCAACTCTCCAAAACAAATAGAATCTTCGGAAATCCACTTACAAAAACCTAAATAAATTCAATATTCTTATTAATTTCACGACTGAAAGAAAACTTTACCTTATGGAATTACTGAAAAAAATTGCCCCGCACGCTATAGCTGTTCTAATTTTTGTTGCATTGTCTTGCATTTATTTTAGCCCCTTGTTCGACGGCTATTCATTAAAACAAAGTGACGTAAAACAATTCCAAGGAATGTCCAAGGAAATCGTAGATTATCGTATTCAAAATGGTTCAGAACCACTGTGGACCAATTCAATGTTCGGTGGAATGCCTGCCTATCAAGTTTCTGTTACACACGAATCTAATTTATTAGTTTTTGTTGATCGATTTTTAAAATTAGGTTTACCTATTCCCGTTGGTGTTTTATTTATATCCATGCTTGGTTTTTATATTTTCGGTCTTTGCCTAAGGCTTAGTCCATGGTTAAGTATCGTTGGGGCAATCGCCTTTGGTTTTTCATCATTTAATATTCTTTATATTGGAGCTGGACACATGACGAAAGTTAATGCAGTGGCCTATATGGCACCAGCATTGGGGGGTATGATTCTCGCTTTTCGGGGGAAATGGCTGGTTGGGTCGATTATTTTCGCCTTGTTTTTTGGACTGAACCTAACCTCCAATCACCTTCAAATTACGTATTATCTCGCCATTCTTTTGGGAGCAGTTGCCTTTAGTGAAACAATTCGATTACTAGTTGCGAAACAATTTATTGATTTAGGCAAAACACTTGGTGCTTTGGTCATTGCAGGAGTTATTGCTGTTCTCCCTTCGTCTAGCAACTTACTTACCACTTATGAATATAGTAAATATACGACTCGAGGTGCAACCGATTTAACGATTGAACCCGATGGAAAAAAGAAAGATGTTTCAACACAAAAAGGATTGAATACAGATTATATTCTCCAGTATAACTATGCTCCAGGAGAATTTCTATCCGTATTTATACCCAACGCTAAAGGAGGTAAAGATGATTATATTGGGAATAATGAATCTGCTATGGAAAAACTAGACTCAGATTATGCTGAACAAGTTGCTGAAAGGAGCCAATACTGGGGTGGACAACTCTTTAGTGGCGGCGCAATTTATATGGGTGCAATCATGTTTGCTTTATTTCTTCTTGGTCTTATATTCGTGAAAGACACCCTAAAATGGCCTTTTCTAGCCTTGGGTTTTGTTATTCTATTTTTGGTTGGTAAAGAAAATTTTATGAATAATCTTTTCCTGAACCATTTCCCTATGTACAATAAGTTCCGAGATTCTAAAATGATCTTGGTGATTCTTCAAGTGATTGTACCGGCTATGGCTTTATTGTTTATTGATAAGCTAACAAAAAAAGAAGGGGTTTGGGGAAATCAAAAAACTTGGTTAATTGGTACTGGAGCAATTTTAGGATTATTGGCAATACTTTATATCTCGCCTTCTATCGCAGGATCTTTTATTAAATCGGAAGAGGTAAAACAATTCAATGATGCTAAAACTTCAGTCAATAAAAACCGTGAAGATGCCACGAAAAAGATTGAAATGATGAATAAGAAAATGAAAGTTGTTATGAATGACAGTCTAAATTTCAAGGATGAAAAGGAAAAGGGAATAGCCTTATCTGAAATTAAAAAAGCAACAGATAGTCTTGTAAATGAGAGGAAAATAGAAACAGATAAAATCGAAATGATTAACGGAATAAAATCAACATTAGTAGATGCCCGTATAGAAATATTTAGGGCTGACATAGGTAGATCGTTTTTGTTTATAGCGCTTGCCGGTTTATTATTTTTCTTGTTTTTTAAAGGTAAGATTAAGCCTTTGTTCGTAATCGCAGGGATAGCTGTTTTGGTATTAATTGACCAAATGTCGATAAGTAAAAGATACCTGAATAATGAAGAAGGAGATATGGGGTATTTAAGTTATGAGGAAAAACAAACGGCAGGACTCCCTTATGCACCTGAGAATGCGGATAAATTCATCCTTGCTTCTGAAAAAAAATCAGTGCCTAATTTTGCGACATTAAGTTCTTCCTTTGCACAGCAAATGAAATCGTATAATTTATATGAATCCATTGAAGATGATGCATCCTTGAAACAACTCGCTGATTATAGTATTCTTGGTTTGAATACGGATTATCGGGTATTTAATTTCAACAACCCTTTCAACGAAACTTCCACAAGCTACTTCCATAAAAGCATTGGAGGTTATCACGGAGCAAAGTTAAAACGATACCAGGAAATGATTGATTTCTATATTGGAAATGAAATGCAAACCATTAATCGTTTGGTTAGTCAGGTAAAAATGGAAAAACTGCGCACACTTGATTCGTTAAAAATTGATAGTCAAGAGAAAGCCAAAGCAATTTTTGATACTATTTCAATTACGGGAATGTCTTTACCAGATAGTACTCCCATTTTGAATATGTTAAATACGAAGTATATCCTTATGGATAAATCAAAAGCGCCCATTGTTAATAACCAAGCGAATGGAAATGCTTGGTTTGTATCTAAAGTGATTCTTGCCAACAATGCCAATGAGGAAATGAAAGCGTTGAAAGGATTTGATTCCAAGAATTCGGTGGTGGTAAACGGGAAAGAAACCAGTGGGTTTACTAATGAGCTAGGAAAACAAACTAAACAGTCTACGGATAAAATTGTGTTAACGAAATATGGAACAAACCAATTAACCTATAACTCGGATTCTAAAACTTCTTTACCGGCCGTATTTAGTGAAATTTGGTATCCAGAAGGTTGGAATTGCTATATTGATGGTAAAAAAACGGATAAGATTTTTAGGGCCAATTACATTTTACGAGGAGCAATTATTCCAGCTGGGAAGCACAAAATTGAATGGAAATTTGAACCTACTTCTTATGCAACTGGTGAATCATTATCCCTGTTTAGTTCAATCCTATTGCTATTGCTATTTGGTGGTGTTTCTTTTATTAGTTTAAGTAAGAAAGAAGATAAAGAAAAAATAGTTGCTTGACCATAACAAATAATATCGTTAATCCTGTCAAGCTCTAATGATCGATTTTATTCAAAATGTAAAAACAAGAAATGAAACCCTTTTTTACTATGGATTAGTTTGTCTTTTCTTTGCTTGTATTTTTTTTATCTTATCTAAAATCACGAGCACTCAAGTTTACAATGTAAATGCGTGGATAAAGCCTTTTAAGTTTGCATTATCTACTTTTCTTTTTTCCTGGGCAATGGCGTGGTATTGTCATTATTTACCAACGTTTAATATCAATCTATTCAATTGGACCGTAATTATTCTATTAGGATTTGAGATTGTGTATATTGCCATCCAAGCTAACAAAGGAGAATTATCTCATTACAATTTAAGTACTCCGGTTTATGCTGCGCTCTATTCCATGATGGCTTTGGCCGCTTCAATCGTAACAATTTATACAGCTTATGTAGGATTCCTATTCTTTACCAACGATTTTCCACAACTTCCGAATTACTATGTTTGGGCAATCCGTTTGGGCATATTTATTTTTGTGATTTTCTCATTTGAGGGATTTGTAATGGGGTCAAAACTCACGCATACAATTGGCGGCGAAGATGGAGGGCCGGGGATTCCCTTATTGAATTGGAGTACAAAATTTGGAGACCCAAGAATAGCCCATTTTATTGGCATGCATGCCTTGCAGGTTATTCCCCTGATTTCTTTTTATCTGTTGAAGAATACGAAAGCAACGATTCTTGTTGCTGCATTTTATGGACTTCTTTCCGTTTTTACGCTCGTTCAAGCATTAAAAGGTAGGTCTTTTTTTTAAATCAAAGGAAACTCAGAAGGAGCAAGTAAAAAGATAGATCAAAATTGATTCATCCATTGATACACCTTATCTAAATTAAATTTAGCATTAAAACCTTTGGCGGCAACATCGCTATTTTGCTTAAATACAATTATTTCATCTCTACTCATTGAATTGAGTGTATTTGCCAAACTCTGCGCCTCAAAATCAGGTGATATTTTCCCCAACTGATGGGTCGAAACAATTTTCTCCATTTCGGGTGAAGGTCCAATAGCAATGGCTAACCGTGCTTGAATGAACTCAAAAAACTTATTTGGCAATGCATGCTTATTGTTAAAATTAGTGGGTTCCAAGAGATAAACCCCAATGTCGTACTGTGCGATAAAAGGAATTATTTCATCGGTGCTAACCGGAGGTATAAGTCGAACATTTTTTTTACCCCCAATCAAACTTTCCAATTCCTTTTGATATTCTTCTTTTCTAAAAACGAGCATAAGATCCAAATCAAATCGATCGTCCACAAATTGCATCATCGCAATCATGTTTTCAATTTTTCGTTGCGGTAAGGCTAAGCCATGATGAATTAATCGAATTTTGCTCCCCACCTTCATGGCATTCATGTTTTCAAAGTAATCCGCTGCATTCGTTACAACCAATGGATTCAAACCAAAAACCTCCTGGTATTTTTGAGCAATCCCATCGCATACCGTCAACATTAAATCCGCCTTTGAAGCAAATTGCTGAATTAAAAACGTTTTGTATCGTTTGAATAAGATTCTCCAACGGAAGCTATCTGCATTTTCTTCCGGAGAATATTCATGTGCATCAAAAATCACTTTAGCCCTACCCTTCATTTTTAGCGCAATAGGCAATGAATCCGCATCATTTGCCAAGATAAAATCAACGGTTAATGAACTCAGAATTTGTTCGGTTTTCTTTATTTCTTTTAAATTCCAATAATAAGAAGAAAATAATCCCATAATCAATTTCGGGAGGCGTGCTGCCAATTTGATCCTATTAAATGGATGTGATACATCAAAATGTGTAATTCCCAAAATCTGAGAATCCGCAAATCCAATAGTAGTGATATCGTAATAGTGCTTGAAAAATTGAATTTCTCGTTTAACGCGAGGATCTTTATTCAAATCCGAATAAGAAATTATTACTAACTTTTGTTTTGACATGCGCTTAGTTTACTTTGCTGAATCGTTCCTTCATTTTCAAAAAATGGATTTCAAAATAATAGTAACTGAGGTAACTAATCAATAGAGTCAATCCAATACTTAAGGGAATCAACATCCAAATAGTTGAATTTAACGGTAGAATCAGCAAGGCGATATTAATTCCAATCATGTGAGTTAGATACAATCCATAGCTTATTTTGCCCAAATTTGAAAGTGTTTTTACCTTACCTAATTTGAAAAAAGAATTGGGAGAGAAATTTTGTTCCAGTAGCACAAAAGAGAAAAATAAGGCCGGTACAAGATGAAAAACATATGGATATGCAGAGGAGTGCCCCACAAGTTTATGCTGAATAAAAATATAACCGAGCGAAAAAACATAGATTAGCAAGGTCCATCTTCTTTTCATTGATGTTAAAAATGCCACTAACTTTTCTTTCTGAAAAAAAGCAATATGCGCCAAGAGTCCGCCAATTGCTAGGTATTTGAAACAACTAATTAAATGGTAATCTCCCGCTTTAATGTGACTTCCAAGAAAAAAGAAATACAATTCTGATGCAATAATCAGCAATACAGTTCCTCCCACAAAAAAACGTGTTTTGGTTAACAGCCAGAAAATTAAAGGCCAAAGAATATAAAATTGTTCTTCCACACAGACACTCCAATGAACTCCTAAGGCATTTAAGGTAGGAAAACCATTATAAATATGATCGAAATTGGCCAAAAACAAGGAGTACAAGAAAGGGGAAGCATTCTCGGGTCCCATTGTCTTGAATAAAGGTAGAATTACAAAACCAATGAGTAGAGTCAAAAAATACAAGGGCCAAATGCGTAAAACGCGACGCAAATAAAAACTACCAATTGCAATGTGTCCCTTCTTTTTTTTCTCAGCAAAGAGGAGGTAGGTAATTAAAAAACCGGAAAGAATGAAAAAGAAAATCACCCCCAATCGTCCTCCTACTCCACCAAAAGAAAAAATCGCTTTCAAAGCAAAAGCAAACGGTTCGTTGGGTTTAATTTGATAGGAAAGATGAGCAAAAATGACAGCAAAAGCGGCAATTGCTCTCCAACCGTCCAAATTTTCAAAATAAATTTTATTCGGTGATTCTTTCATTAAGCATTAAAGGTTAGCCAATAATTGAGGCATGCCACCCGCCAAACCAATTTAGCAAATTTATTATTTCCTTTTTTAAAATCTGCTATCAAGGCCTCGGTCTTGCGCTTATCCAAAAATGAGAGCAGGGAATAATCCAAATCTAATAGGTAGGATAAATGTCCTCTCAGCCAAAGTACTTCTCCAGGAGTTACAAATCCTTTTTTGTCTGTTCTCCATTGAATTTCCTTTGGAAGCACTCCATCCATCGCTTTACGTAAGGCATATTTTGTCCAACCTTTATTAATTTTCAATTGATCTGGAAAAGAAAATAACAGTTCTACCAATCTATGATCTAAAAAGGGAACTCGACTTTCTATTGAATGAGCCATTGAATTCCTATCCTCATAATGCAACAGTGTGGGTAATGACGAATAATTCATCAAAGCAAAATGAAATTCATTGAGTTTACTAGAATGATAGGCATCAAGTGATTTCCAATCGTTTTGTTGATTGCCCAAGAATGGCAAATAATTTTTATATTCTACTTTGTAAATGGCATCCTCGCTCATGACAGAACTGAGCGTTGCCTTTAACAGCACATTTGTCAGTTTTGCGTTACTTGCCTCATGTATTTGTTTATAGAAGTTAACTTCCTTTGAAAGTTTACCCAACTGAAAATGTTTCATCCATTCTGCGTACAAGCGATAGTAAGAATGCATGTAACCTCCCATATAATCATCAGCTCCTTGTCCACTCAAAATCACCTTAATCCCTTTTTCTTTCGCTATTTTCATAACGTAATATTGGGAAATTGGAGATGAACCGGAAAGAGGGAAATCCATTGTATAAGCAATCGATTCAAAATCTTGAGCTATTTCATTTTCTTCAGGCGAGTAATAATTCAAATGAAATTGATTTTTGTATTCACGTTCAATCGTTTGAATAAAAGGTCGTTCATCAAACCCTTTAGTTGAATCATAATAAATGGAAAAAGTTTCCAGATTTTCAGACAGTTTATTTTTCAACAATGAAGAAACAATACTAGAACTATCAATACCACCGCTCAAGGTTGCACCGATAGGAACATCGCTTCTTACATGCAATTGAAGTGAATTATCAAATAGTTCCTTGAATTGAAAAACTGCCTCATCGTCATTCAAAGAAAGTTGTTTGGACGGATAATCCCAAAACTTAGAGAGAGTTAGTTGGTTGTTTTTAAAAACTAAGTTATGCCCGGGTTCTAACGATTTAATAGTTTCAAAATACGTTTCATCTTTAAATCCTATCCAACCCAGCTGTAATCCTCTATTTACCTGGGATAAATTCAATGAATTACTGAATAATGGCGTAAGTTTCAGTGATTTTATTTCGGAAGAAAAATAAAAAGATTGAGCATTGGATTGATAATAAAATGGCTTTATGCCAAATCGATCTCGCGAGCAAAACAGACTATTATCATCCTGATTATATATGGAAAACGACCACATTCCAACAAATTGTCGCACGCAACTTTCACCATAAAAATCATAACTTTTCAAAATTACTTCGGTATCTGAAGCAGTTGAAAAGTGAACTCCTTTTTTTTGTAGCTCAGCCCTGATTTCTTTATAGTTGTATATTTCTCCGTTAAAAACAATCCAAAACTTACCGAAATTCATCGGTTGATTGGCTTCGGGATTTAGATCAATTATACTCAGTCGATTATGTCCAAAATAAACAGGATGTAATTCTTGAACACCGCTATAATCTGGTCCACGATGCAAGGTGGAAGATACCATCCTCCGGATCAAGCTCGAATTCTCATCTTGATTTTGATTAGTAGTAATAAATCCATGTATTCCGCACATAATTTAAGCTTGTATTAACTGCACAAATTCTTTCGCAAGGTTCTTTCTTGTGTATTTCAACATGGAGTTATACTGCTCATTGTTGATATGGGTTGAGGCAAATAACATAAAATCATACATCTTTTCGGATTCATGTGAATCGACGACGACAGAAAATGCATGTTCATTTACAATTTTTGCCGCATCTCCGTCAGTTGGACCAATCAGTAAAATGGGATTTCTGGTTGCTAAATACTCAAATAACTTTCCTGTTAATATTCCTTTGTTGTCCGCTACTTCCGGAATAATTAATAACAAAATGGTAGATATTAACATGAATTGTATAGCTGCGGCATGATCCACATATGGAATAAACTCAACCTGTTTCGTTAAATTAAGGTTTTCCACCTTGTTTTTTACTCCTACATGACAATTTCCCACAAACCTCAATTTCCATCCTTTTTCGTTGTTAACTAGGTTGGAAAATGCCTTTAAAAATCCATCGATGGGATATTGCTCTCCCAGATTCCCCACATAACTAATTACTTTTTTCGTTGATGGTATTTCAGACAACACCACACTCTTTTCGGTTGAAAAATCTGCTTCATCAAATCCATTTGGAATGACAACGATTTTATTTTGGACAATCGGATATTTCACTGAAAACGATCGTTTTATTGCGTCACTAACGACCACCACTTGATCTGCACTTTCGAGGCAGAGCTTTTCCATTTTCGCATCCTGCTTTTCTGCCCATTTGGTTCTGAAAAGTTCTTTGTTGTAGAATATTTCGGTCCATGGATCGCGCAAATCGGCAATCCATTGAAGGGGAAATTCCTTCTTCAATCGCAATCCAATTAATTGAGTCGAATGCGGTGGGGATGTTGTAATAATGGTTTCAATGTTGAACTCTTTTATCAATTGCTTCGCTTTTTCAAACGCATATGGATTCCAGCCAATTCGAGCATCTGGCAAAAAGACATTTCCACGAATAAATCTAAAAATTTTGTCTAGCAAGCCTGATTTTTTCTCTCCTGCAAAACCACTTTGTGGAGCAGGCTTTCTTCGGATTTTTTGATAAACCTCCAACGGATTTTTAGCCTTCGTCCTGTAAACACGCATAGTATCTGACACTTCTAATTCTAATGTTGTATCTATGCTTGGATATGTTGCAAAATCCGGGTCAACTGTTAATACTATTGGCTCAACACCAAATTCAGGCAAGTATTTACTAAATTTTAACCAGCGCTGAACACCACTTCCGCCACTGGGAGGCCAATAATACGTTATAATGAGGACTTTTTTCAAATCAATTTTGTTCGAATGGCATTTATTGCGGTCGCTAGTCCGGAAGCCTGTTTACCTCCTGCAGTTGCAAAAAATGGTTGTCCTCCTCCCCCACCTTGTATGTGGGATGAAACTTCACGAATAAATTGAGCAGCATTCCATTGGTTAGCTTCAACCAAATTTTCGGAAATAATCAAACTTAACCCACATTTTTCTCCTTCCGTATTTCCAATAACACCAATAAAATCTGTAGTTTCTGCTTTCAGTTGAAAAAGGATATCTTTCACCGAATTTGTATCTAAAGCAACAATTTCTCCTAAGAAATGAATATTTCCAATTGATATGATTTTAGCTTTTAATTCTGACTTAACGGTTTTCGCTTTTTCACGCTGAAAAGATTCAATCTCTTTGTTCAATTGTTGATTTTTGGCCAATAAATCCTCAATGGCTTTCTCCAAATCTTTGGGGTTTTTCAGCAATTCATTAATAGCATCTAATTTGGCTGCTTTTTCTTTAAAATAAGCTTCGGCACTAGGACCGGTAATTGCCTCTATTCGACGAACTCCTGCAGCAACAGCTGATTCAGATGTGATTTTAAAAAGCCCAATTTTTGACGTATTCGAAATATGAATACCTCCGCACAATTCAACCGAATCACCAAATTTTATCACTCGGACATTATCCCCATACTTTTCTCCAAATAAAGCCATTGCGCCCAAAGATTTGGCTTCATCTATTGGTACGGCTCTTCGTTCGTCCAACTCAATGTTTTCATGAATCGATTTCGTTACAAGCCCTTCAATTTGTTCCATTTCCTCGTCAGTGATTTTAGCAAAATGAGAGAAATCAAAACGCAAATATTCCGCATTCACCAAAGATCCTTTTTGCTCTACGTGGGTACCCAAAACAGTTCTCAATGCATGGTGTAACAAATGAGTAGCTGAATGATTCAGCGAAGTAATCTCACGTTTTGTTTCATTTACTCGGGCATCAAAATCTCCTGATAAATCCGTAGGAATTTTATCCGTAAGATGAATGATTAAATTATTTTCTTTTTTGGTGTCAAAAATTGAAATCGTTTCAGAACCATTGGTTAAAATTCCATTATCGCCAATTTGCCCTCCTCCTTCCGGGTAGAATGGAGTTTGGTTTAACACCAGTTGAAAGAATGTTTTTTGTTTCTGAGATACTTTTCGGTACTTGATGATTTGAACGGTAGCAGTTGTTGTATCATACCCAATAAATTCGGTTGTAACATCTTGATTTACTTGCACCCAATCATCCGTTTCAATCGCTGTTGCAGCTCTTGATCGATCCTTTTGAATTTGAAGTTCTTTCTGAAATCCTACCTCATCAATGCTTAATTCGTTTTCACGCGCAATTAATGAAGTCAAATCTACTGGGAATCCATAGGTATCATATAATTCAAAAACGGCATCTCCTGCAATTACCTTTTCTTGTTTACTTTTTGAATGATTCATCAAATCATCCATGCGTTTAATTCCTTGTTCCAATGTTCTAAAAAAACTATTTTCTTCCTCGCGAATGACTTTCGAAATCAACTCTTTTTGACGGATTAATTCTTCGTATGGATCTCCCATTAAATCACATAGTACAAGAGCTAAATCGCTCAAAAATGATTCTTTCAATCCCAAGGTTTGATACCCATAACGCACCGCTCTTCTTAGTATCCGACGAATCACATATCCCGCACCATTATTAGCTGGGAGTTGTCCGTCTGCGATTGAAAATGCAATTGTTCGAACATGATCTGCAATAACACGTAACGCTATATCTGTCTCTTCTGACTTTCCATAGGAGATTCCAGAAACACGAACCATGTGTTGGATCAAGGTTTGAAATAAATCGGTATCGTAATTACTTTGTTTTCCTTGCAAAGCCATAGCCAACCGCTCCAAGCCCATACCTGTATCAACATGTGTTGCAGGAAGG
>CAMBBW010000055.1 GCA_945863425.1 Lishizhenia tianjinensis | reverse complement strand
TATCACAAGCATACAAATTCCTTGAAATGTCATTATTGCGGACATGTATCTGCTCCCGTTGGAAGCTGTGGTGCTTGCGGAAGTAACCGGTTAAAGATGGTTGGATTTGGCACGGAGAAAATTGAGGATGAATTGAGTTTGTTTTTACCGAATACCGTCATTAAACGCTTGGATCTAGACTCAACACGTTCAAAAAATGCATACGAGACAATTATCCATGACTTTGAGAATAGACAGATACATATTTTGGTTGGAACCCAAATGATTACCAAAGGCTTGGATTTTGATAACGTTGGTTTGGTGGGGATATTAGATGCTGACATGTTGTTAAATCGGCCTGACTATCGTGCTTTTGAGCGAGCTTTTCAGTTGATGGTTCAAGTAGCGGGTAGGGCAGGACGAAAAAATAAAAAAGGGAAAGTGATTATTCAAACATCCAACCCAGATCAATGGGTGTTGGGTCGTGTAATGGAGCATGATTTCAAAGGGTTTTATGAAACGGAGATTCAGGAACGAAAACTTTTCTTTTATCCGCCTTACTATAAAATGATACATTTAACGTTGCGCAACACGGATGAACGAAAACTAAATGCAGCAGCGCAGAATTTAACAGACAAATTGCGTCTAGTTTTCAAGGAACGTGTTGTTGGACCAGAGTTTCCATTAATAAAACGCATTCAGAATTTTTTCATCAAAGAAATTAAAATCAAAATTGAAAAGGATGCCTCAGATCGGAAAGTAAAGGAGAAAATTCAGGAAATGATTGATCTTTTTTATTCTGAAGCAGATAATAAATCCAGTCGATTATCGATCGATGTTGATCCGTATTGATATTTAAACCCATAGGCTCGGGTTTAAATCCGAGCCTATGGTTGAATTAATCCTCTCGGTTGACTAAAACTTCAACAGATTTTTCAATCCTAATTCTTTGGGTGAAACTGTTTTTTCATAGGTGACAGGAAATTTCTTGGAGATAAAATAAACTCCGCCTTTCACTTTTCCATCAATTTTTATTTTGATTTTCTCTTTTCGCATTAATAATACCAATCCCATCATGGCACCATCAGCCATATCAAAACGCAACGGTACTTCTAGCTGAGTATCTTTTTTGCGTTTCATTTTTTGTGTTTTCTCCAGGTTTAATGTCCCATACAATTTATCTTCTGCAAAAACGGAAACTTTGGAAGGTTTCACTTTTAGGGTATACGAGTTTGGGTTGTAAACAGTAGCTTTCAACTTAAATTTAACCTGATTTCCATCCATACCATCAAAAACATACCCATCCATACTTTTAAATTCGGGTTCTTTGAAAGAAACACAAGAACTTAATCCTGCGATGAGTACCAAGAGCGTGAGGAATTTTGTCATGTTACTTAGTTAATTCGGTATAGTAATGGTAAAAGTAAGGAATGGTTTCAATTCCTTTGTAAAAATTAAATAAGCCAAAATGTTCGTTTGGAGAATGGATGGCGTCACTGTCTAGTCCAAAGCCCATTAAGATTGTTTTCAATCCAAGTTCTTTTTCAAACATGGCAACGATAGGAATACTTCCACCACTTCTCACTGGAATTGGTTTTTTACCAAACGATTTTTCATAGGCTAAGCTCGCTGCTTTGTATCCAACCGAGTCAATCGGGGTTACTGCTGCTTCGCCGCCATGATGAGGTTTTACTTTCACACGTGTGCCTTTTGGAGCAATCGATTCAAAATGAGTAAGAAATAGATTTGTAATTTCGGTTGGATCTTGGTCAGGAACAAGGCGCATGGAGATTTTCGCGAAAGCTTGGGAGGCAATTACTGTTTTTGCTCCTTCACCTGTATATCCACCCCAGATTCCGTTTACATCCAATGTTGGGCGAATTGAACCACGTTCCATAGTTGAATAGCCAGCTTCACCCATTGTTTCCTCAATGTCAAGCGCTTCGCAATATGCTTCGTGCGAAAAAGGTGCTTTCGCCATTTCGGCTCTTTCTTCGTCAGATAATTCTATTACTTTATCATAGAAACCTGGAATAGTAATTTTTCCGGTTGAATCATGCAACGATGCAATCATTTGCGCCAAAACATTAATTGGGTTGGCAACGCATCCACCATATAATCCGGAGTGTAAATCTCGGTTTGGTCCGGTTACTTCTACTTCCACATAGCTCAATCCGCGCAATCCAGTGGTGATGGAAGGTACATCGTTGGCCAGCATTCCTGTATCAGAAACTAATATAACATCAGCTTTTAGTCGTTCTTTTTCGTTTTTGACAAAAATCGCCAAGTTTTCGCTCCCCACTTCTTCTTCACCTTCAATCATGAATTTTACGTTACACGGAAGTTCGTTTGCTGCCAACATAGATTCAACCGCCTTCACGTGCATAAACATTTGACCTTTATCGTCACATGCACCGCGGGCAAATATAGCTCCTTGAGGGTGTTTTTCTGTGGTTTTAATAACTGGTTCAAAAGCGGGAGATGTCCACAAATCTAATGGGTCAGCAGGCTGAACATCATAATGTCCGTAAACCAAAATAGTAGGCTTGGCAGGATTAATGATTTTTTCTCCGTATACAATTGGATTTCCAGCTGTTTGACATATTTCTACTTTGTCGATTCCAATGTTGGTCAATCCTTGCGCCAGCGACTCAGCACATTTTTGCACTTCGTTTTTGTAGGCCGGATCTGCAGAAATGGAAGGAATTTTAAGAAGATCAATTAACTCGGATAAATATCGTTCTTTGTTTGATTCTGAAAAGTGTTGTGTTTGATTCATTTTTTTTCAATTACAAGTTTAACATGTGGCTCCTCCAAGAATCGAACTTGGATCTAACGTTTAGGAAACGCTTGTTCTATCCGTTGAACTAAGGAGCCGATAGGAAGAATTACAAAAATAACGTTTTTTCTTGGTCTCAAACGGAAAATATCACTACTTTTGTGTCGGGCAAGTCTCTTGCGACCAGCTCCCTTCAAATCCTCCAGGACGGGAACGTAGCAAAGGTAGTAGGTTGTAGCGGTGCGACAAGAGTAGCTTGCCCTCTTTTTTAAAAAGAAAGTAAAAGTGTTTTATTTCTTTTACCATAAAATATCCCCTAAGACTATAAAGATAAATTGTGACAAGACAAACGATAATTTTATTTTTTGCACTGTTTATCACGCTAGAATCGTGCGATGATTCTTCAAGCGAGGAGGTTAATCCTACTAAAAATGAAGGCGTAGAACCCAAGTCAACTACAGTTGAAAACTCAACTTGGCGAAATCCAATGATCACCCCATTTGGAAAAGACATTGTCTCAGTAATTCGTGGGTATTTTTTAGTGGGCGATTTTGATAAAATGTTACAATTTGTTACTTGGCCGAAGGAAATTGATTCAACCGAAATAAAGCTAATTATCCAAAAATCAACGTGGGGCTATGAATTAAGGGTCACGAATGTAACCTGGGAAAGTGATTCTACTTTTCGATTAACGCTTCGTACCAACATTCAAAATACGGTCGGAACGGAGCAATATCAAGGGGTTATTCAACACGATACGGCAAAATTGATGTTGATTCCAAGCAGTAAAAAGCTATTTGTAAAGTAATCTTTAACTGAGCGTATTCTTGTTGTTTTTCTACTTTCAAAATTTCCGTAAATCACTTTTATTTATTTTTTTTCAGAAAATTTTTTGGAAAGTCCAAAATAATTTAATATATTTAAAATTATCACAAATACATAACGGAAATAAACTAGGCACAAAATCGTGTCCTGGGAGAGTATTAACTTTTATGACCGCCGTTATGAGAACAAAAATTAATGTTAACAGGTATTTATTTCATGTTGCACACCCTTGTTCCAGAAATGGAATATCAAAATGGGGATTATTAGTAAATGATAAAATAGCGTCATGCATCCCTAATGGGGTATATGCGCATAATTTACGATCAAAACCAACGTATGATTGGTATCCATTTATTTATCCTTTTGAGAGTGATATTGATCTCGGAAAAATGTACGGGAATAATCTATTGAGGGCTTATGATTATTGGAGAATCGACACCCAGCTGATTGATAATAATTGGTTTATTGACTATGCAGCAAGGGGTGATTTTGCCGATTTTTTGGGTTATGACCCAAAAACCATGTATGTGTATACAGACAAAGATGTTTCACTGAGAGCGATAACACTTTTTCGTTTTCAAAACGAAGAATCTTGGGATTTTAAAGGCGAAAAAGGGGCATTTCATTTTAGAGCAATAGACGAATTTAGACCATTTAAAGATAAATAATATGAAAAGTGAATTTTATTTCCAATATGATGAAAGAGGAAACCCCTTGTATTATTTTGAATTTGTTCCTGAATTTAACTACACGTTATTTACAACTTCTTTTATTGGGGTTGAAACGGAATTGTATTTTGAACGATCCATATCTTACCCCGTTGATTGCTTTTTGGAGAAAAAAGAGCCTTGTAAAACTTTATTTTTTCAGTTTTTAGATATGGATAGCCAACGCTATATTCATTATGTGAATCCGATTGAACATGATTTTATCGCCTCCCGATATTTGAAGAATAGACGAATTGATTTTAATTTATTCAAGTCTGAACGATATATTATTAAGAAACTACAAACCAATGGAGTTTTCAGTGGTGAGGAGTATGCAAATGCAGTCATATCAGAATATTTGAATAGATTGGGCAAGAAGAAGTTTGAAAAATTGATGAAAACCAAACTGACTCGAATTGGTAAAAAGATCTTCTTTGAAGAAACCTTTGATAAAATTTCTTTTGCATTGGGTTTCACTAACAATCAATTTTATTCTTGTTCCATCGGCAAGTATAACTTGTATTTCCACCAAAATGATTTGGGCGTTTATATGTGTTGGTTGAAACAAGTGAAGTTTGAATGTGGATAGGGGAGGTGTTTTAATTTAGTGTTAATGTTTGATGTATAGTAGGTTATGTAAAAAACAAGTTTATATAATTAGTAATTTAATTAATGACTATTTCATACTTTTGTTGTATTTTTAACTACATAGATTGGACGATGGTTTTAAAAACGCTTCTTATTGTAACTTTTAATTTGTTTGTTACTGTCTTGTTTTGTCAAAACAATACCTTTTATCGAAAGTATAATTTATCTGGTATGCAGGGTGCTCTCCAATTGGAGGTGACAAATGATGGAGGATTCATTGCGACAGGTCAACACGAAGGCAATGGCTCTCACGGAGACTGTGATATATATGTGTATAAATTAGATGTTTGCGGTAATATCGAATGGTTTAAAATATATGGAACAGCAGGTCAAGAGGGAGGAAAAAGTATTATTCAATTGAATGATGGGAATTATCTTGTGTCTGGGCTTTATTCCGGAACCGGAACGTATAGGGCTTTCAATATGAAAATTGACCAACAAGGAAATGTAATTTGGATTAAACGATATGCATGTGAATGGATGATGTATACGAAGGAATCAACCAACGGAGATTTGATTTCATTTGGTCGTAATGCGGGATTGCTGTTTTTAATACGGACGAATAGTTTAGGAAATGTAATTTGGACTAAGCAAATTAATGGTTTTGGTGATATGGGGCTGTGGTTGGATGAATTGCCCAATGGAGACATTGTCGTTACAAGTGTAAATAATTCTATCGGAAAAGACATTGCAGTAGGAAAATTCGATTCTCAAGGAAATCCAATTTGGATGAATGGTTATGGTGGTAATGGGTGGACGGATGTCGATCATACAACCTGGTCGTGCAAGGGAGCAATTAATAATGTAGAAAATACTTTAGTGGTTACTTCCCCTACTTTATCAGGAGGGTTTTCTGATGAGAATGTTTTAGTATCTAAAATTTCATTGGTGGATGGAAGTGTTATCTGGTCAAGAGCAATTGGAGGAAATGGAAGAGACCAGTCTAGGGATATCGTTAAATACCCAGGAGGCTATGCCATTTTGGGACATACAAATTCATTTCCTACCCCAATTAACAACAACCTAAGTATTTATGAAGCATTGGGTGAAAAAGACATCTTACTTTTTTCAATTGATGAAAACGGTCAAACTCAATGGTCACGAACTTATGGTGGTGCTGATAGGGATAAAGGAGTAGGAGTAAAATTTAACAATGATAATGGGTTTTCAATATCTGCGTTCACCACATCTCCCTATTTTGGTAATGTTGATGCAAGCTTTGATCCCTTATTTATTAAAACAGATAGTGTTGGTAAAGTAGGTTGTCAAATGCATTCACCGATTCTCCAAAATGCCGCTTTCCCTTTGGTTCCTGTCAATGCGGGAACTGTTCAAGCGATTAATTTAGCAAGCGATGTTCCTGCCATAAGTATGGTGAATTTTACCCCAAATGACCAATATCTTTGTCAATCGTGCACCAGTATTCCTGATTTTAGTTTATCGGATACACTTGTATGTGTTAACGATTCCATTTTTCTTTCGAACACAACTATTGTCGGCTTAACTTGTTTTCAAGAGTGGAATATTGAAGGGCAATTTTTAAATGGCGACATTGATCCCGTTTTAACTTTTCCCAACCCTGGAGTATATTCAATATATCTTTACTCTACTTGTGGTGCAAACTCGGATACAATAATAAAAAACATTTATGTTATCGATCCTACTATTACAATTCCTGATTTTATCTGTTCAAACTCTCCTCAAGTAAATTTTCAAGCCAGCATATCCAACGGAATTTGGTCAGGACAAAATGTTTCTCCAATAGGTAATTTTTCTCCCAATAATTTAGCTCCTGGATCTTATACTGTTACATATACAATTCCAAATTATTGTTCGGTTAGTGATAGTTTGGAAGTAAGGCTAATTCCAATTATTGATGCAGGCACAGACACCTCTTTTTGTATCCAAGCAACTTATAGTTTACAAGCCTTACAAACACCGAATTGTCAATTTGCATGGAATCCGAGTTTGTATTTATCATCTGCAGTAATTTCAAACCCCCAATTATCATTCGTTAATAATTCAACAACTAGTTCTTTGTTACCTTATATTTTAACAGTTAATGATACCATTACAACCTGTTCCAATACAGATACTGTAGAATTCATTATTTATCCAGAGCCTCAGGTTTTTGCGGGCAATGACACACTAATTTGTGAGGGTTCTACTTACATTCCAATTGCTGTAGGAGGCTCCTCTTTTTTATGGAATAACACGCTTATAAATGGGGTTGCTTCCACGCTGCCTTTATTGTTAAATGAACTAATTGTGCTTGGTGTGGATAGTAATCTGTGTACTTCGGTTGATACTGTTCTTGTTCAAGTGAATTTAAATCCTCAACTATCTGCCGGTAATGACACGCTAATATGTATAGGTAATTCCCTTATCCTAAATGGTGTTTCACCGCAGAATGTTACTTATTCATGGGATGTGAATTGTGTAAACGGAAATTATTATACTCCTTCAACAATCGGTCAATTTCAATATATTGTAACTGCAATTGATATAAACCTGTGTTCACAGACTGACACAATACAAGTTCAAATTCATGATCTACCCCAAGCTAATTTTTCTTATTTAGTTGATTGTTATTCAACAAATGTAGCGCTTACAAATACCTCCAGCTATACTAATTTATTTAATGACGTACTTAATTATAATTGGTACTTAAATAGTAATTTTGTATCGAATATTGATTCAAATTTTGTTCAGAATGTTGGTTCTTCTGGTATTTCCAATGTTGATTTTATAGTAACGAGCCAATTGGCAGGATGTTCTGATACTGTTTCACAATTAATCGAAGTCCCAACGAATCCCTCTATTAATTTTGACTACATCCAGAATTGTGATTATTCCATTGATTTTCAAGGTGATTTTCCCCCAAACGAAACGATTTTAAATAGTTATTGGTATACAGACTCCATGTTATTTGCAGAAAACACAAATAATTCGACATTTCAGTACCAAGAATCGGGGAGTTATATTGTAAATTTTGTTGTAAATAATGACTTTCCTTGTCAGTACTCCATAGAAAAAATAATAACCGTTATTTTAGATGAAACAATTGATCAACAAACAATTCCAAATGTTTTTACTCCGAATAATGATGGTACAAATGATGAGATTGCTTTTAATGAATTAGTAAATGAGTGCATCGATTTTGAGGTTTTTATTCTCAATCGATGGGGTAATTTGGTTTACAAAGCAGGACGAAATGATATGCCGTTTACGGGTAAAGATTTGAATGGGAGTGAATTAACTGAGGGTATATATTTTTACAAAATCAGTAGTAACGATCAAACAATTCATGGTCACATAACAATAATTAAATAATAAATATGCAAAAAGTAGTATTTTTTACAATTTTAATGGCGACTAGTATCGCGTTTTCACAAAGTAAGGTGAACTATGTTGTATCGGCTGAGGCACATGCATTAATGTGTCCTTTTCTTTCTCCAAAATTAATGGATTTGTTGACAAAAAAAGGAGCAGAGGGTATGATTAAAGATGATGAATTGCAATTACACTTTTTTACTCAAAAGGATAAAGAACTGTCTGATGAGGTAATCTTGAATTTGGTTGATGCGATTGGATATGAACCCAAAAACTTCAAAATAATTCGGACATATGAATAAATATTTATCTGTTCTCGCTCTTCTTTTTTTAACCTATTTTCAAGTTTTTTCTCAAGATAATACATTTTATAGGAAATACAATTTAGGTGGAATGCAAGGTGCATTGCAATTAGCAACCACACTTGATGGAGGTTTTGTAGCAACCGGGCAACACGAAGGAAATGGTTCACATGGAGATTGTGATATTTATGTGTATAAATTAGATGTTTGCGGAAATATAGAGTGGTTTAATATTTTTGGTACAACGGCCCAAGAAGGGGGAAGAAGTATTCAACAAACAGCCGATTCTGGTTATATTGTTAGTGGGTTGTATTCTCAAGGAGCAAGCAGAGCATTTAATATGAAGCTTGATGCTAATGGTATTACACAATGGATAAAAATATATCCTTTTGAATGGATGATGTATGCAATTGAAGCGGCTAATGGAGATTTTATTTCCGTTGGAACTGCGGCGAACCAATTGTATATCATTCGAACAGACAGCATGGGAAACATAATATGGTCCAAGCAGATAAATGGTCTGGGTTCAACAAGTTTGTATATCTATGAATTATTGAATGGAGACATTCTTGTTTCGGTTATCGGTGTTAATAATGGAAAAGATATTTCATTATGCAGATTAGATTCAAATGGTAATATGCTTTGGGGCAATGCATATGGAGGAAGTGGCTGGAGCGATCAAGACCACACCGCATGGTCTTGTAAAGGCGCTGTGAATGAACCTGATAATTCAATTGTAATAACATCTCCAACCTATTTAGGTAGTATTGCTGGTGAGAATATTCTTTTGACAAAAATTGATTTAACAAATGGATCCGTTCTTTGGGCAAGGAGCGTTGGAGGGAATGATAGGGATCAATCAAGGGATATAGCCTTATATCCTGGAGGATATGTAGTACTTGGGAATTCTGCATCATTTCCCACACCCGTTAATCCCAATGCTGGAATATTTGAACCATTGAGTGAAAAGGATATTTTATTAGTTGCTTTTGATGGTAATGGTAATTTGAATTGGGCTAGAACTTATGGGGGCTCAGATCGAGATAAAGGTATTGGTGTAAGGTATAATTTTGATAATGGTTTTACCGTTTCTGCCTACACAACCTCGAATTTTTTTGGCAATACGGATGCTAGTATGGACCCACTTTTTATCAAAACAGATAGCGTAGGAATTGTTTCTTGTCAAATGGCATCACCGCCAATACAATTTGAGCCAATTACACTTAGCGTAACTTCAGTTGGTTCGACCTCAACGGTTAATTTTACTGCTAGTGTTCCACCAATTTCGGCTACTACAATTAATCCAAACGACGGTTATTTATGTCAACAATGTATTTCAATCCCCATTTTTACCCCAGAAGATACGATGATTTGTGTTAATGACACAGCTCGTTTTTTTAACATTACCACTTTTGGTCTGAAGTGTTTTCAAGAATGGTTGATTGAAGGGCAGGCTTTTAATGGCGGAGTTGATTTGGAATGGGTTTTTACACAGCCAGGTGATTACGAAGTGGAATTATATTCTACTTGCGGAAATAACCAAGATACAATGAGAACTACAATTCATGTTTACGATCCACAGATTTCAACTTCTAATCCTGTTTGTCAAGACGGACCAATTGTTCAGTTAACATCAAATATGAATGGTGGTATTTGGGCTGGTAGCGGGGTAAATGACTCAATATTGGGACTGTTTAGTCCGGCAAGTGCAAATTTAGGATGGGTGCAAATTGATTATTCATTACAAGGTTTGTGTTCAATTACCGATTCCATCAAAGTTAATCCTAAACCTATCGCAGATGCTGGTTGGGATTATCAAAAATGTTATTTTTTAGATACAATAATTGGGGTAGCCAATCAGTTAGGTCAATCGTATTTATGGAATCCTACAAGTTATCTTTCAGATAGTTCTGTTTCAAATCCAACTTTTAATTACACCAATAATTCTACTTCCAATTTTACGTTAAACTATGTTTTAACAGTAACTACTGATTCGTCTGGTTGCTATGATCAAGATACTACACTTATTTCGGTTTTTGCACGACCAATTGTCTCTGCAGGTTTGGATAGTGAAAATTGCCAATTTGAACAAAATATTCTATCTGGAAGTGGAGCAATGTTTTATCAATGGGATAATAATGTTATAAATGGAGTTCCTTTTGTTCAAAATGTTGGAACACAGTTATATCATGTTACAGGTACTGATGCTTATGGTTGTGTCAATTATGATAGCGTTGAAATTGTGGTCCATCCCCTACCAATAGTTTTTGGTTATCCAGATACTTCTGTTTGCCAAGATGAGTGGATTACACTTTACGGTGGTGGTGCACAAAGTTACAGTTGGGATAATCAAGTTGTTAATGGAATTGCTTTTCAACAAAACCCCGGAAATGAGGTGTATACAGTAATTGGGACAGATACAAATGGGTGTCAAAATGTAGCAAATGTAACCGTTACGGTTTGGCCAAATCCTGTTTCATTCTTTACCGTATCGGCCAATGATTTAATGTTTAATTTTAATAATCAATCAAGTGGAGCTGTTTCTTATAGTTGGGATATGGGTGATGGATCTAGTTCTCAATCAACTGAAAATGTTTACTATTATTATCAAGATTTAAACGGTGAGTCCTATAACGTTTATTTAACAGCAATTAGTGAATTTGGTTGCATAGACACTT
This sequence comes from Lishizhenia tianjinensis, assembly GCA_945863425.1. Lineage (GTDB taxonomy): Bacteria > Bacteroidota > Bacteroidia > Flavobacteriales_D > Crocinitomicaceae > UBA952. The sequence continues at coordinate 3,186 of CAMBBW010000055.1, read as the reverse complement.
TCATCCGGCCAGTTAATAGCCCATTGCCGCTCTTGTTTTATGTTCCTAACACTTTCACACCAGACGGTGACGAATTTAATAATGTATTTATCCCATATATATCCGGTAATGTAGTACCTGAAACATATAGCATGTCTATTTACAATCGATGGGGAGAATTGATTTTTCAGACAAAAGACATAAACATTGGATGGGATGGTTATAATTCGTTGACTAGAAAATGTCAAGATGGCGTTTATACTTGGGAAATTGAGTTTAAGTCAAGGAATGAAGCTGAAGTGTTTAAAAAGCACGGTTTTGTTAATCTAATTCGTTAGATGGAAAAAATATAAAGAATAAAAACAATTTTATGTTAGAATTCTTTTATTTACCTCAATGCTAATAAATAGAATCATTTCAAGAGTTCTCAGCCTACTTTTTGTTCGTTAATCTAAAAATTATTTTTGTTTAATCGAAGCATAATGAACCGATTATTTTTAACAGTTTGGAATTGAGGAAAAATCCAATTTGTTTTGGTGACCTTTCTTAGCCGAATATTAAATTTATGTAATGTGTTACTAGTTAGTTTCTTAATTATTAGTTTTGTTCAAAATTTTTGACCCATGAAACATGTTTTATTGTTCCTGCTTTGCTTTGCAAATTTTGCATCTGCGCAAATTATTCCAACTCCCCAGTTGAATCATTCAGAAAGTAAAATAAATGGAGATATTCCTGTGTATTCTCAAAGCAGACTTGTTGACATTTCCAAAAATGGGGGAGTGCCTTCATCTGAATTAAGCATTAATCAACAAGAGTTAACCGGAAAAAATAATTCATCTTTTACAATTAAACCTGGTCATGGTTTTTCATGTTTTGGAGTTGGATGGGTGAGTCAAGAAATAAACCCTGATCTTGAAAAATATACTGTTTCTTTTCGAACAAAAAATCAGGATGGTAAATGGTCCGAATGGAAGGAAATGTCTGCTGAAGTCGGACCAAATGAAACTCCCACTCAAATGGTTTGGACGGATGCAATTTTCACAACGGATGCAACAACTCACCAAGAAATTGATCTGATTGTTAATTTTCCTGTTGCTCCAACTGAAATTAAAGTTCATTTGTTTGATGGAAACTTTAAAACACCAGAAGATCATTTATTGATTAAAGATTCAATTGGAGCAATGCAGAAAAGCACTGATTGTCCAGCTTTTCCTACAATGATAACGCGCGCCCAATGGTGCGGCGGATCTGCCTCATGTGCTCAAGTAAATACCTCTTATACACCCACGTACATTAACCCAACACATGTTGTTATACATCATGGGGCATCTCCTGATACGTATACTTCTGGTCAAACCGTTGTTCAATCGTATTATAACTATCATGTAAATACGCTTGGCTGGACGGATATTGGATATAATTATTTGGTGGATAAAAGCGGTAATTTCTTTCAAGGAAGACACAATCCGGACATTGCCAATTCTGATGTTCGAGGCGCTCATGCTGGAGATGCGAATAGTGGTTCAATAGGGATTAATTTCCCCGGAAATGCCGATGTAACCATTGCCACAACTATTCAGATGCAGCGAGTTTCTGAAATATTGGCTTGGTGGTTTGATAAAAAGGGGTGGGATCCGTTATCTTCCGCGTCCATGCTAACACAAGCATACGGAGTATTAACCTTGCCGCGAATTAATGGCCATAGAGACGTTGGACAAACTGCTTGTCCTGGAAATGACTTATATGGTAGATTGGTGAATTTAAAAAATGATGCAAAGCAAATTATCACTAATTGTAATAGTTGTACAAACCCAACCAGTTTGCTAGCTTCCTCTGTTACAAGTTCTTCTGCATCCTTAAGTTGGGGAGCAGTGCAAAATGTTATTTCTTATACCATTCAATACAAAGCATCCAATTCAACAACTTGGATTACAACAACAGCTACTACGAATTCGAAAGGGATTATAGGATTATCTTCCTCAACTTCTTATCAATTTAAAGTCATGAGTAATTGTGGTGCAACAAGCAGCACTTATTCTACCGTACAAACGTTCACAACACTTGCTCCTCCTCCTGTTTTCATTACATTAGGAACTGGAACAACGGCCTATTCTGGACACCCATATTCTGCCTCCTACATGGATGAGCGTTCGCAATACATTATTACTAAGAGTGATTTATTAGCTTCGGGATGGTCAACACTAACGCCCGTTTTACATTCAATTGCTTTTCAAGTTTCTACTCCAAGTTCAACAACATTAAGTTCATTTACAATTCGAGTTGCTCATACTACTTCAGCAAGTTATTCGAACGGAAGTTTTATTTCTGGCACCTCTTCAGTAACAACCTATACAGGTTCAGTGACAACTATTAATGGATGGAATACGTACACATTTAGTACTCCATTTAATTATAACCAAACAATGAATTTGTTAATAACAGTATCATTTAATAATAATGTCGTTGGTACAAATTCAATTGTTCAATCAACCATTTTATCTACCTATAAATCATTGTTCAAACGAGATAACTTAACAACTTCCACCATCGCTTCCACTGCCGTCGGAACTCAAAGTTATTATCGTCCAAATATGCGCTTTAAATTTGGACCAACTATGGTGAGCGGTGTTACTTCCATGCAAGTACAAATTGAAGAAGAAGATTTTGCGCAAATACTCGAAAAGAAATCGGTAGTGGTTTATCCAAATCCAATGGGAGTAACCAATAAAATTGCTTTTACTGTTGACGAAATAAGCAATCAACCGTATCAAGTTCTTGTTATTGACCAAATGGGTCGTGTGGTTTATTCGTCCGAGAATGTGTTATTAAATGAATTTGAAAATAGTATTGAACTGGATAAAGAGCTAGAACAAGGAAATTATATCTTAAGAATTCAAAATACGGAAGCATTAATCAACGAACGATTCACCGTTTTTGGTGATTAGTTTTTATTGATGTTGGAAAGATCTGAAAAAACGAGTTTGTGAAAATTCAAACAGGTCCAAAAATTTTGTTTTCTAATGATAGATTGACTTCTATTATCCTCTATGAATAGGATTAACCACACTCTTCATTTTATAGCAACAGTCCTCGAAAACATCGTACAGAAGAAATTTCTATTAAACATCTTCGCAAAACGTATATTACTTGGATTAATTCAATGTACAATGAAAGTATTGTATTTAAAATAGTTTCGGTAATTTCCTT
>CAMBBW010000054.1 GCA_945863425.1 Lishizhenia tianjinensis | reverse complement strand
AAACTTCCTTTAAACAGCACATCCCCATTGATTACAAATCCATTTTCAGGTGAATGAAAAATTACATGTCCAGGAGCATGTCCAGGAGTATGAAAGACATCAAATTCAATATCTTCTACTTGTAGTTTTTGATTCTGTGTCAAAAAATGAGTAGGTTCTGGAGATGGTTTATAATTATCAAACCCATAAACATGGGCGTATGATTCCACAGATTTTAACGTTAACAAATCATCCGTATGCAGATAATAAGGAATCTTAAATTGAGAAAGCACAAATGAATTTCCTAAAACATGGTCAATATGTGCATGGGTATTTAATAAAGCCAACGGATTCAATTCATTTTCCATTATGAAATCTACTAATTCTTGTTCTTCTACTTTTGTAAAACATCCCGGATCAATAATAACACAATTTCCCGTCGCAGTATAAACAATATAGGTGTTTTCTTGAAATCCATTAAAGGTAAATTTCTTAACTAACATTTAACTTTTTTTTATTTAACAAATTTACTTCATATTATGTACTTTTGTAAAATAAATTTGACGTTATGAAATATATATTCCTATTATTAACAGCAACTATCCTTGTGAGTTGTGCTATAAAAGTTCCTTATACAAAAGAAATTAAAGAGCAATCCTCGATTGATACAGATGCCGAAATGAGGAGGTTACAATTCTTTACATCTGGAACAATTATTCTGGATCAAGTTTTAACATCCGATAGAGAAATGAAAACAGATGAAAATGGAGTATTAGTCGATGGTAGTACTAAAGTGAAAGAACGAATTATCATCCCTACTAACACCAAATGTATATTTGATGAATTTGGCGAAAGAGATAAAATCATGGTTCGTTTTGAGGATGGAAAAGGAAAAACACTTACGTTTGATATTAAACCGAGTGGAAAAAGATATTACTTGGATGTAAACACGAATGAGCCAGGCGGTCCAACAGTGAAATACGGAAAAAACACCTATAAATTAGATATGGTTAGAAGTAGTGGTTCTTCTGTTTATTTGTTAATTAAGAAAAACACAAAACAAGCGCGAAGTAAAGGAAGAGTTCTTCCTGGTATGAAAGTTTAATCTTTTAAAATCACTAATTTCTTTAAAAACACTTGATTTTCTTGGTTCACTCGAATGAAGTAAGTACCGTTTTCAATTTCTTCTAATGAAATTTGTAATGTGTTTTGTGAGCTTTTTCCTGACTTCACTTTATTTCCACTCAAACTTAGTAATTCCCAAGTAAATTCACCTTCGGAGGAAAGATTCAATTCAATTGAAGTATTAGCAGGATTAGGAAATAAAGAAAGAAGGTTATTCTCCGGAATTTCATTTAAACCAACTGTTGAGACGCACGCACATTTATTTTTAGTTACATTCGTTTCTACCGATTGAGGAGCTGTATAATTTGCTTTTACCCAGCATTTCTGTCCAAGTTGAGTAGCTGTAGCATTCTGAACACGCATGGTATACCAACCAGAATAGGGTGCTTGAAAAGTTTGCGTAAATTCACCTGTTCCAGTTGCCGAATCTAGTAAGAGGCAATTATTATCCAATAAAGAAACTCGAATTCCTAAAAGTATTTCGGACGGAAAAACAGACAATGTGATTATTGAACCAGAATCAGCAAAAATTCGCCCAACGGTTCTGCAATCTAAACTATTGTCGGGTAATCTTCCTCCTTGCTCCAAAGAATTTAGATGTCTATCACCCAAATCGTTTTCCATTTCCCATTCTTGAGTTATTGATTTAGCTGGTCGAACATAATTCGTTGTAATACCTAATGGTGCCCAAATACTATAACCTCGACGACCTAATAAAGCAGTGCCATCGCAAGGCGGAATACTGATATCCACTTTTCCACCACCATATACAGTGCGTGTTCCTGAGTTTGCTCCTGAATAATCCATTAAAACTGTTCCATCAGACCACGAAGTTTGAACTCCCGTTATGTTTTGCCAAACCGTCCAACTATCTGTTGCAGCGATAATCGCCTTATTTTGACGTTCAATTACCAAGGCATCGGCCGCTTGCCATCGAACTAAATACGCACCCTCTTTAAAACGTAAATTTTGATGACACCAAATTATATTTTCAATATCACTTCTGGTTGGAAGTGTTGAATCTATTTTTGGCTCATGGTTAAATCTATTTCCCTGATAACCAATATTAAACAAATCTTCCAAGAAAATTTGAGGAGCTCCGTCAACAGCCATTGCTATAGCGTGAGCAGCACTATTTCGAACATCATTTGGTTCTATTTGAGTTCCCAGTGCCGAATTCCAACCAATATAATTGCCTTGACTGCTTAATTGAGGTCGAAAAGTATCATGATTATTCACAAATGGAACTGTTCTTTGGCGATTGGTTTGCTGTGAACTAGGAATGGAACCAATGTTATAATTTCCATTTCCTTGAACCATTCCTTGCAGAGCTCCGCGTAAAGAAAAATCAAAAGTTCCTGCACGGTTTAATACTGAATTTGCCCATCCATCCATTTCCGTTATACCTCCAACCCACTCTCCTACAGCAAACATATCAGACGACCCGCTTGCCCAAGCCGCATTATTCTGTAAATTCCACAGCACATCTTCCGATACAGAAGCTGGAAAATGTTTAACAGCGTCAATACGAACGCCATCCCAACCCATTTGTTTTTTATACCAAATCAACCAATCACGAATCCCTATTCGCATATAATCACTTGTCTGCTGAGGATTAAAAGTTGCATTACTGCTTAAACCAAACGAACTACTTTCATATGAGATATCAGGACCCCAAAAAGGTGAATTGATATCATTGGTGCAACATGGATTACTAGCGTTTGGATAAAAGTTTTGCCAATTTTTTGGAAACCTTCCTTGTCTTGCTAAATAATTACCAGAAGTTTCATTTTGAGCAGGAGTTGAATAACAGGCATACCTGAAATTCTTATACCTATTTGTTTGTCCATCATCGATTGCAGAAGGATCTTGTCCACCTGCACTGGAACCACCACCAGCCCCTGTGATATGATTTAATACAATATCCTGAATAACATCGATCCCATTAGCCTTCATTACAGCCATCATACGAAGTATCTCATCCTTATCTCCTAATCGAGTTTTAACCGAATTTTTTTGCCATTTATCTCCCAAATCATAATGATCAAAAGGTGCATACCCTACGCTATTAGTACCTGTGTTTTTGATGGTCGGTGGAATCCAAATTGCATCAATTCCAAGATTTTTCAATCTCGGCGCCAATTCGGCTAAATAATTTGCCCAACCGTCCGGATAATTCGCATTGAAATAATCCCACCAAAAGCCTTGTAATACAATTTGTCTATTTGTTGGATTGATGGATGAGCCAGGATTTGGATTTTGTAGTTGAAAATTATAAGCTCCTGTTGTTGAATTGAATGAAATCAAATATGATCCAGCTGAAACGGGAATATTGGGTCCGTCTTGAAAACCTGTACCTATTGGAAAAGTAGAAGCCCCCCAATTGACCGTCCATAATGCATCCTTACGAAACTTTACTTGTTCTGCAGCTGAAAAAGTATAATTCAACGTCCAATTTAACCCATCTGTGGATGACATATTTACATCTGAAGCCCAATTACTAAATGTTCCAATAATTCCAATCGTGAAAGATTGAGTAAATGAAGTTGAGATTGAAAAAAAGAGAACAAGAACAAAGAATAGTCTACGTATCATATTCAAAAATTTAAGTTTTTAATAGAAAAGACTGATTCATCTTCTCGTTTGATTTTAATTCTGTTTTTTGTCCTGCAATTTCTAGATTTAACGAGGTTTCACCTTTATTTTCGATTTGAAACCCTTCTTTAGAAATTGAGATATAAATCGGATTTCTTTTGACTAAAATCTGAAATGAATATTTTGTCCAACATTCAGGTATAACTGGATTAATTTTCAATCCATCCTCCAAAATTCTAACTCCCGCCATTCCTTCAACAATACTCATCCAAGTCCCTGCCATGCTAGTGATATGCAAGCCTTCATCGGCTTCATGATTGTAATCATCAAGGTCTAAGCGAGATGTTCTTAAATAAAGTTCATACGCTTTTGATAAATTTCCAATTTTGGCAGCAATTATCACATGAACACAGGGAGATAATGATGATTCATGAACTGTTTTAGGCTCATAAAAATTAAAATTATCCTCAATCACTTGATCTTCGAAATGATCTTCAAATAAATATAATCCTTGTAATACGTCAGCTTGTTTAATAAAAATAGACCTCAAAATACGATCCCATGACCAATGTTGGTTTATTGGTCTTTCATTCAACGATAAATCAGAAACTTCAAGTTGCTCTTTATCCATAAATCCATCCTGCTGAAGAAAGATGTTTGTTCCTTCCAAAAGAGGAAAATAGGTATTTTCAATAATGGCTTTCCAATGTTGTTTTTCCTCTTCATTCAAAACACTGCCAAGAGTTTTTTCCAGTGAGTTATCTACCTTTAAGGAATATTCAATACACCAACGTGCGATATAATTAGTATACCAGTTGTTATTTACATTATTTTCGTACTCGTTAGGCCCTGTAACACCAAGCATTACATAAGCATTTTTGGCTTGAGAATAATTAAAACGCTGAGCCCAAAAACGAGCAATAGCAACCAAAACTGGTCGACCATATTTTTCTAAATATTCCACATCTCCAGTATGGCGGATATAATTGTAAATGGCAAATGAGATGGCACCATTTCTGTGGATTTCCTCAAATGTTATTTCCCATTCGTTATGGCATTCTTCCCCGTTCATCGTTACCATCGGATAAAGTGCCGCGCCCCTATTAAAACCGAGTTTTTGAGCGTTTTCTATTGCTTTATCTAATTGGTTGTAACGGTAAATCAACAATTGTCGGGCAACACGTGGATCGGCAGTTTTGAGGTAAAAAGGCAAACAATAGGCTTCTGTATCCCAATAGGTTGCACCACCGTATTTTTCGCCAGTGAAGCCTTTAGGTCCAATGTTCAATTTATCGTTTTTACCCGTGTATGTTTGATACAACTGAAAAATATTAAATCGAATTGCTTGTTGAGCTGCCAAATCTCCTTCTATTACAATATCTGCTTTGGACCAGATTTCCTCCCAGACCGATGTGTGATTCTTCAAAAGATAATCAAACCCATTCATGTATGCTTGACGGACATTATCTATTGACTTTGAAATAACTTCACCCTCTGAATGATTGATAGTAGAAACAATCGAAACGTACTTTTTCAAGGTGTAATGATTGCCTTCCTCCAAGAAATAATCAAAACTATTTTCAACATAAAAAGCTTTAGATAAATTTTTTGGTTCAATCTCAAGCAAATCATCATTTTTCCAAAAAGAAAACCTCATCGCTGTAGATACTATAAAGTTGGTTTTTTTCGTTTTAGAACAGATAAAACCTTTTTTTACATCCACTTTATGGCTGTCCTCTTCCCAAAAGAATTCATCGTAATTCGAATCGTGATTCATTACATTTCCATCGAGATAAGGGGTAAATTTCACATTTCCTGAAAAATTTAAAGGAGTTACTATGAATCGAATTGCGGCCACCTGTTCATCATGCATCGAACAAAAGCGAAGGGATTCAACCTCTATTTCTTTTCCACTTTTAAAGCGAACCCTCATTCTACGAGAAAGAGTTCCAGATTTCATATCCAACTCCCGCCGAAACGAAAGTATTTCCTGTTGGTGAATATCTAAGTATTCTCCGTCAATTTCTATATTAATTCCAATCCAATTGCACGAATTTAATACTTTTGCAAAATACTCTGGGTAGCCATTTTTCCACCAACCAACACGTGTTTTATCCGGATAATAAACACCTCCCACGTAACTTCCTTGCAATGTATCTCCGGTATATTTTTCCTCGAAATTGGCGCGCTGACCAAATGAACCATTACCGATACTAAAAATACTCTCAGCTTGTTTTTGCTTAGACGGATTGAATTCTTGTTCAATTATTTTCCAATCGTGTATTTCAAATAAGTTAAGCATGTTCCTCCAATCTAAATTCAGTTAAATCATTCAAATAATTCTTTATTAAGGGTTTAATTTCAGGATTCCCTACTCCAAATACTTGAAACCCACCAGAAATAGCAGCTTCTATCCCACTTGAAGCGTCCTCAAACACAATACATTCGTTTGGCATAATACACAGAGCTTCAGCACCGATTAAAAAAACTTCTGGATTAGGCTTAGGACTTTTTACTCCGTTTCCATCAACCACAACATCAAAAAAATGAGCTATTTCCAATAATTCTAATATGTAATTAGCATTTTTACTTGAGGAACCAACTCCTAGTTTAATCCCATTTGAACGAGCATATTCAAGCAGATTAAGAACACCTGGAAGCAAGTTTATTCTGGATAATGATTGAATAGATTCTAGGTAAAAGTCGTTTTTGCTTTGAAGTAATTCATCAAACTCCTTTTCCGAAATTGATTTTTTTCCCAAATCAAGGATTTTCTTGAGAGAATCAACTCGACTAATTCCTTTCAATAATTCGTTCTCTTTTTCCGTGAATTCAATTCCCAAATGATCTGCGGTTCTTTTCCAAGCTAAAAAATGATTGTGTTCTGTTGAAACAATTACGCCATCGAGATCAAATAATAACCCTTTAATTTTCATTTAATTCTTTTCTGTTTTTATTCGAAGTGTAAGGAAAGCTGCAAGAATCAACAAACCACCACCAATTGTGACAGCGGCAATGCGCGACCCATCTAAAACACCTTCCATCACTTTTCCAAAAAATAAAGAAGCTATTATTTCAGGTAAGACAATAAAGAAATTAAAAATCCCCATATAAATACCAATTTTATTCTGCGGTAAGCAATCGGATAACATCGAGTAAGGCATTGATAATATACTAGACCAGGCAATTCCGACCATTCCCATAATTACAAAAAGAAATAGTTTAGAATCTGGACCTGTTACCACATTTATAGAAATTAGTCCAATACCACCAATCAAAAGACACATAAAGTGAGTCATTTTTTTACCGAATTTCCCAGCTAAAAAAGGCAGAAATAAAGCAAAAACAAAGGTGATTATATTTTCAAATGAATAGGTTAAACCTGCATAATTTTGTCCTTCTGAATAAGCTGTAGATCCATTGGATCCGCCAAATATTTCAGCTGCAACGGTTGGAGTATAATAAAACCACATTAAAAACAAACCCGGCCATGTAACAAACTGAACCAATGCCAACTGCTTCATGAGTTTAGGCATATGCGTAATAGCGAAACCTATTTCATGTAATCCAGAAAAAAGTCCTTTTTTCTCCTTTTTCTGTTGCTCCAATTCAGCATCAGACGGAGGGTATTCTTTTGTAGTTAAAATCGTATAAAGTACTGCCAGGAAAAAAGCAACACCACCAATATAAAAACTCCATTTCACATTATCTGCTACTTGTCCAGTTGATGCTGTTGAGTTAACATCAAACCAATTTGTAAAAACCCAAGGAAGCGCGCTAGCAATTGTGGCTCCTACACCAATAAAAAAACTTTGCATGGAGAAACCCAATGTTCGTTGTTTTACAGGTAGTTTATCTGCAACAAATGCCCGAAAAGGCTCCATACTAATATTTATAGAAGAATCCATTATCCACAGTAATCCTGCAGCCATCCACAGTGTTGAAGAATTTGGCATTAAAAACAAACAGAAAGAACTAAGTATTGCACCGATTAAAAAATAAGGCCTTCTTCTCCCCCATGTTGGATGCCATGTTCGATCGCTTAAGTATCCAATAATTGGCTGAACCAATAAACCAGTTAACGGAGCAGCTAACCATAAACCTGGAATTTCCTCCGGTTTTGCACCTAGATTCTCGTAGATTGAACTCATGTTGGCCATTTGGAGTCCCCATCCAAACTGAATTCCCATAAATCCAAAACTCATGTTCCAGATTTGCCAAAAGGATAATGTAGGTTTTGTTTGCTGCATGAAAAAAACTAATTAATTGGAGTAAACTCGGTATTCCCAAGGTTTCAATGATTCGGTCATTCCGTTGGTTAACTTCACTTTTTTACCTGAAAACAACTCCTTGTATTTTCCGCCAAAGTTCGGTGTGTTAATCACGATTTTCGATTCTTTTTCTGAAAGATTTATCACACAGATTACTTTTTTCTTACCCCATGAACGTTGATAAACAAGTATGGGCGAATTTTTATCTTGGCTACTTAAAAATGTGAGATCTCCTCCATTTTTCCCTGATTTCATGGCAGGATGTTTCTTCTTTAAATGCAATAGCTTTGTATAAAAATCGACCAAATCCATTTTATCCCATTGAATTGAATCTTTTTCAAAAAATTTCAATCTTCTATCCAATGAAGTTTCTTGTCCATTGTATACCAAAGGCATTCCTTCAATGGTAGCAGCAAACACCGCAAAAGCAAATCGGGAATCGCCTAATCGCTCCATTTCCGTTCCATTCCATGAATTTTCATCGTGATTAGACGTGAAATGCATTCTGTATGCAGACTTTGGGTATTTATTTTTTTCGAAATAAGTATAAATGTCTGAAACTGTTTTTTTCTTCTTTGAAATTTCATTCATTACATGATGTAGTTCCCAGCCATAAGTCATATCAAAGGCCTTGTGTTGGTCTACACCTTCTGATTCAGCAAGAAAAAATATTTTTTTTACTTCGTCTAATTTAGCTCGCGCTTCAACCCAAAAATCCATTGGAACCCATCCGGCAACATCACACCTAAAACCGTCGATATTTGCAGCGGTTAACCAATATTTCATAGAGGAAATCATCTCATTTCTCATTTCAATATTGTCATAATTTAAATCAGCCACATCCCACCAATCTGTCCCAATTGTTGGCTGCAAATTACCCGTAGAATCCAAGGTATACCAATCTTTGTGTCCTTGTTCAACCCAAATATTATCAGGTGAAGTGTGATTCGCAACCCAATCAATAATAACTTTCATTCCTAGTTTATGCGCTGCATCCACCACATTTTTAAAATCTTGAAGCGTTCCAAACTCATGATTTACAGACTTATAATCTTTAACGGCATAGTAACTTCCCAAGCTTCCTTTTCGATTTTTTATACCAATTTCATGAATAGGCATAAACCAAATAATATCAACGCCCATTTTCTGTAATCTGGGCAAGTGTTTTTGAAAGGATTGAAACGTTCCTTCAGTGGTAAATTGACGCACATTCACCTCATAAATCGTCGCATTACTAGCCCATTTTGGAGATTCAAATTGACCAAACGAAATAGGTGCAAAAGCGGCAAATAGACTAAATAGTATATACTTCATTATTAATTGAGTTGTTTATTTAGAATATAGTTTTGATGGTAAGAAACCAATCCCTGAATGGGTTTTTGAATAATTTGTCCAATTTTAATACCTAATGAGTTCGCTGCTGTTTCAACCTCTCTAACAAAAATTTGGGCAATTGAACCAACGAAATGTACAGGAACCTCTTTGTAATTTGGATAACAACAAACATGAACTTCCATAAAATTTCTCATTCCTTCCTCAACCATTACTTTAAAAAAGTTTTCCTCTCTGTGTTTTGCAATAAAGGGCATGAATGAAGCAATGTACACATTAGCATTTGGTTTTTTGTAGACATTTTCTACAATATTATCCTTCGATAAATGAAATGTTTTTTCAAAATCTTCTGCTATATGACTAGGTAATTTATGATAGAGGTATGAAGACAATAATTTTTTTCCAAAATAACTACCACTTCCTTCATCTCCTAAAATATAGCCCAAAGCTGGAACCACCTCTGAAACAGTTTCACCATCAAAATAACAAGAGTTAGAACCAGTACCAATAATACAAGAAATAGCAGGCGAACCTTGATAAGTGGAATATGCACATGCCGTTAAATCATGTTCAACGATTATTTCAGCAGAATGAAAAACACGACTTAGTCCAGCGTGAACAATTTTATTTAACTCAACACTAGAACAACCAGCACCATAAAAATAAATTGACTTTATTGATTCAGCCACTGCAACTAAATCTAAATTCTCTTTTATTTCTGACTCAATTATTTCAGCAGTATGAAAATATGGATTAAACCCTATGGTAGAAAAAAAACTTTGGTTACTTTTACCATCAATTAAGACCCAATCACTTTTGGTTGAACCACTTTCAATTATGAATATCATATTTAAATCTTCTTGTTTTAATTACTTCGTGTCAATTTAACACTTTCAAATATACAAATAACTCTGAAACTGTGAAAAAAGAACTAAAAAAAGTCGTGCAAAATGAACTAAATCCGAATGTTTCTGTCGATTGTGTGATATTCGGGTTTGATTTAGAAAGACTAACTGTTCTTTTAATTGACCGAGGTGGAAATACAAAAAACATTGGTCCAAGATTGGCTTTACCTGGAAATTTAATTTACAACAACGAAAATATAGATCAAGCAGCTAACCGTGTATTGGAGGAACTTACCGGATTGAAAGATATTTATTTGGAACAAGTGGGTGCTTTTGGTGATCCTAACCGAATTTGTAAGGACGCTGACCGTGAATGGCTCCAGTCGATTAGAGCGGAACCTGAAGCCCGGGTTATTACTGTAGCATACTACACATTAGTAAAAATGCCTGATTATGCGCCACAAGCATCTTCTTTCGCGAAAACTATAGGTTGGGCCTCAGTAAACCAAATTAATGAATTAGCATTTGATCATTTTGAAATTCTTCAAGCAGCTAAAGAAAAATTGAAACAAAAAATTAAAATCCAACCCATAGGATTTAATTTACTACCTGAAAAATTCACCTTAAGTCAATTACATCGATTATATGAATCAATTCTGGAAAAACCATTAGATAAGCGAAACTTCAGGCGTAAAATTCAGAAATTGGAAATTATAACTTCTTTGAAAGAAAAACAACGAGGAGTACCTCACAAACCTTCGCAATTATTTGAATTTAACGAAGTTAGGTACCAAGAACTAACCCAAAATGGATTTGATAATTTCGGGTTTTAATTCTGCCTATTTATTTTTCAAATGTTAACAGTGTTTTTTCAATAATTGAAACACATTCCATTAACTCTTCTTCAGTCATCACCAAAGGCGGAGCAAATCGAATAATATTTCCATGGGTTGGTTTTGCCAATAACCCATTATCTTTTAATGCCATGCAAATATCCCACGCAGTGGAGCTATCTTCGGTATCATTTATTACAATCGCATTCAATAAACCCTTACCCCTAACAAGTGTAATAAGGTCGCATTCCGATTTGATTCGATTCATTTCATCTCTGAAAATAACACCTAATCTACGTGCGTTTTTCATTAATTTTTCATCAACCACAACTTCCAAAGATTCGATAGCAACCTTTGCTGCTATTGGATTTCCACCAAAAGTTGAACCATGTTGACCCGGCTTAATTACATGCATAATTTCGTCATCGGCCAAAACAGCGGAAACAGGATATACCCCACCCGACAAGGCTTTTCCAAGTACCAAAATATCTGGTTTACTATAGGTTTCTTGTTGTTCACATTTTGATTCGCAGGTACAATTTCCACAAGAAGCCAAAATACTTCCGGTTCTTGCGATACCTGTTTGCACTTCATCACAAATTAACAATGCATTATACTGAGAACACAATCTTCTAGATTCTGCAATAAAATTTTCTTCGGGTGTATATACTCCTGCCTCTCCTTGGATTGGTTCAACAAGAAATCCTGCTACATTTTCTTCTTGTAAAGCCTTTTCCAAAGCAGCCAAATCATTGTATGGGATTTGAATAAATCCGGCAGGAAAGGGCCCAAAATTTTGATACGAACTAGGATCGCTGGAAAAGGATACAATGGTAGTGGTGCGGCCATGAAAATTCCCTTCACAAACAATAATTTTCGCTTGATTTTCAGCAATTCCTTTTACTTCATATCCCCATTTACGACATAGTTTAATAGCGGTTTCAACGGCTTCTGCCCCCGTATTCATTGGTAAAACCTTATCAAAACCAAAAAATTCTGCAATATATTTTTCGTACAGACCTAGTGAATCATTATAAAATGCACGTGATGTTAGCGTTAACGTTTGTGCTTGATCAATTAAAGCTTGAATAATTCTAGGGTGGCAATGACCTTGATTTACAGCAGAATAAGCAGAAAGAAAATCAAAATATTTCTTCCCTTCCACATCCCATAAGTACACCCCTTCACCTTTAGTCAATACTACTGGCAACGGATGGTAATTATGCGCACCGTATTTTTCTTCTAAAGCAATTAGTTGTTCTGAGTTAAGCATTATATCCGTGGTTGGAAGCATTGATGAAAATAGGTGTTATTTTTTTACAGTATAAATACCGTTTTGAAAGATAAGAGTAAGCATTTCTCTTGAACCAATTTCTTTTGCTTCACATTCACCGGCCACTATTTTTTTAATTGTGTTGGTTTTTTTACAATTTACCTGAATATCATTGTACCCATTTGTACTAGTTGGCTGCATAACAAAATAAGCATTTGATTCATTAAATTCACCCGCACAATTCATGTCCCATTCGCCTGAATACTGATATGACGTAAAATCTTTAAGTACAGGAATCAAGGTTGTTTTTTCTGGTACAAACAAATAAAATTTCTCCTCAGTGAATGGATTTGGTTTACTTGGTCCAACTAAATGAAATCGAAGGCCAAAAGCCCTTGTTGCACTTTTTACCGTGTAAGGAGCGAAGTCGAAATTAACCTCAGTTAACTCCATAACATCGGTACTTAATGGAAAACTATATTTATTTGTAATCTCTTTATTTGAGGCATTATAAAGTACTACATGGCAATTATAACTTCTTAAACCAGGCTCATCACTTGTTTTTTCCATAATTGCATATCCCATAATTTCTGGAAGATAACGCAAAGGTTTCTCTATTGAATTTTCAAGATCAACTTTGGATTCTTGCAGATTCAAACTTTGGATAATAAACTCCATATCTTTATTTTTTGTTTCTTGTGCCTGAGCTGTTGAAAACAACAAAATAACCAACGCTGTTAAAAAACCGGATCCTTTTTTCATAATTTATTTTTTTATTATTTGTACGAAATCTTTTGCGAAATAAGTTAAAATTCCATCAGCACCTGCCCTTCTAATACTTAATAATGTTTCCAATACTGCTCTATCATAATCCAACCAACCATTTCGGGAAGCGGCATGTATCATAGCACATTCACCACTTACATTATAAGCGGTAATTGGAATACTGAAATTCTCCCTCAATATATGTATGATATCCAAGTAACATAACGCCGGCTTAACCATTAAAAAATCAGCCCCTTCTTCAAAATCCAATTGAGCTTCTAATAATGCTTCTCTTTTATTAGCCGGATTCATTTGATAGGTTTTTTTATCGCCTAACTTGGGAGCTGAATTGAGTGCATCTCTAAATGGCCCATAAAAAGCACTGGCATATTTTGCTGTATAAGACATGATACTCGTTTCAGTATATCCTTCAGCATCTAGCGCATCTCTAATCACACCTACTCTACCATCCATCATATCTGATGGCCCAATTATATCAACACCTGCCTGGGCTTGTGCAATTGCCATTTCAACGAGAATAGGTAAAGTTTCATCATTTAGAATTTTTCCATTTTCAACCAAACCATCGTGACCATCTGAGGAATATGGATCCATGGCAACATCGCTCATGATGCAGATTTCAGGAAAGGTTTCTTTTAGCTTACGAATAGCATTCAAGTAAAAATTATCCGAAGCATAGCTATATGTTGCGGTTTTATCTTTTAATTTTTCATCTACAGCGGGGAAAATATCGTAGGTTGTGATACCTAATTTTAAACACGATTCTATTTCAGGAATCAACTGATCAATGGACCAACGAAAATTATTGGGTAGAGATGAAACTTCTTCCTTGATTCCAACGCCATCCTTTAAAAAAATAGGATAAATCAAGTGCTGAACACCTAATTGTGTTTCCTCGACCATATTTCGAATGGCGGCAGATTTTCTATTTCTTCTTGGACGAATATTCATTGCTTACATTAACATCCCACCACACACATGAATCGTTTGACCAGTAACATATGCAGACATATCAGAGGCAAGAAAAACCGTAACATTGGCAACATCCAATGGTGTTCCTCCGCGTTTCAAAGGAATTGCATTTCGCCATTCCTGCACCACTTTTTGATCCAACACTTCTGTCATTTCCGTTTCAATAAATCCAGGTGCAATTGCATTACAACGAATATTTCGTGAACCTAATTCAGCAGCAACAGATTTTGTGAAACCAATTAACCCTGCTTTTGACGCAGCATAATTCGATTGTCCAGCATTTCCTTTCACACCAACAACAGAAGACATATTGATAATTGAACCAGCACGTGCTTTTAACATCGGTTTTTGAACTGCTTTTGTTAAGTTAAATGCAGACTTCAAATTCGTGTTAATCACTTCATCCCATTGTTCTTCCGACATTCTCATCAACAAGGTATCACGCGTAATTCCAGCGTTATTAACCAAAACATCAATCGTTCCGAATTCAGCAACGACATCATCCACCAATTTTTGAGCGTCATCAAATTTCGAAGCAT
>CAMBBW010000053.1 GCA_945863425.1 Lishizhenia tianjinensis | reverse complement strand
AATACACCATATACTTCTCAAACTTATTCTGTCGATATCAATTGGCAGCTCCCATTTCATTTCAAATTTAAGGCAGAGGCAGATTATACTATCAATTCAAGACGTGCTCAAGGGTTTAATCGAAATATTTTTGTTATTAACACAGAAATTAGCAAGGCATTTACCAAAACAGAAAATTTCATCGTGGGAATTTCTGGAAATGATTTATTGAATCAAAATCTCAACGTGCAAAGACAGGTAAACGGCAACGTAATTACGGATAATTACACTAAAATAATTTCTCGATATTTTTTACTTAGATTGACTTATAAATTTAACAATAATAAAACCAAAGAAGATGAATTCAAAGGGTGGCATTAAACTAACATTTTTTCTTTTTTTCTTTGCTTGGTTTACCAATTCTTTTGGGCAACAGGTAATTACGCATGGAAAAATTGTGTTTGAACGCAGAACAAATCTAGAAAAGCGTTACAAGGATGGGCGAATGAAGCGCATGATAAACGAAACCAATAAAATAAAAATGGAATCTTTTTCCTTCTATTTTAACGATACAATCTCTGTTTTCAAGCCTATATTGAGTAATGAGGAAGACCCAATGGGTTGGATGACAAGCAAGAATAGTTATTATCAACAACTCAGTAAAAACAGTCAATTAATTGTTTTTAACTTGTTTGGACAAAATATTTATATCAAAGATTCACTTCCAACCAGAAATTGGAAAATCACTGAAAATAAGCGAACTATTTGCGGGTACGAATGCAGAAAGGCAATCTATCAAAAAAATGACTCGACACGAATCTATGCTTGGTATTCTCCTGATATTGCTCCATCAGTAGGTCCGGAAGGGTTTGGTGGTTTACCTGGAACTATTTTAGGTGTTGCCACTGAAGATGGAGGCATCATCTATTTCGCTAAAACCATTGAAATTAGTCCTGCAAAAAAGGAAGAACTCGTTTTAGAAATAGGTAAAAATAAAACCCTCACATTCGCTGAATTAAAGAAGAAAATAGAAACTGAAATGAGTAATTCATCTTGGGGAAAGGGGATGAACTTTTTTGAAGATTTATTTAGGTGGTTGTAGTTCAAACTTTCTTTGTTAGTAGATTTATTTGTACTTTTGACATTATATTTAATAATCATTATGAAATTAGGTTGGGTTGAAATCGTTTTAATATTAGCAGTAGTTCTATTATTATTTGGTGGTAAAAAAATTCCTGAATTAATGAAAGGTCTTGGCAAAGGTATTCGAGACTTTAAGGATGCCTCAAAAGGAGACGACCCTGCAAACAAAGAAGTTCCATCGGAAGAAAAATAATATGTACACTTCAATTGCAGACATTCAGAAAGCTTTGCTATCTGGAACTTCTTCTTTGGACATAACCCATTTTTTTTTAAATAAAATCGAATCCGCTAAACATCTAAATGCATTTTTAGAAGTTTTTACTGAATCTTCCATTCAGCAAGCTAAGCATGTCGATGAAAAAATAAAACTTGGTACACACGGAAAATTAGCCGGGGTTGTTATTGCTATTAAGGATAACATTTGTTACGAAAATCATAAAGTTTCAGCAAGCTCTAAGATTTTAGAGGGCTTTGAATCGCTTTACACTGCAAGCGCCCTTCAACGATTAATTGATGAAGACGCTATCATTATCGGGCGACTAAATTGTGACGAGTTTGCTATGGGGAGTTCCAATGAAAATAGTGCTTTTGGTCCTGTTTTAAACGCCCAAGATAATTCGAAAGTTCCTGGTGGCTCTTCTGGTGGTTCAGCCGTGGCAGTACAAGCAGGATTATGTATTGCATCACTTGGATCAGACACGGGAGGATCCATTCGTCAACCCGCTTCCTTTACAGGTACATATGGATTGAAACCTACCTACGGCGCTATTAGTCGATATGGATTAATTGCCTATGCTTCCTCTTTTGATCAAATTGGTGTTTTCACAAATTCAGTTGAAGATTCTGGTGTTTTATTCAATATCATGTCTGGTCCAGATGATTTTGATTCTACCTGTATTCAACATAAAAATGAACTAACTGCTTTTCATGCTCCGGAAAACAAACTAACTTTTACGGTATTTAATGAATATTTGAATGCTGCAGGAATGGATACTGAAGTAAAAGATTTTTTACTTTCGTCCATTAAAAAATTGGAGGCTGATGGGCATACGATTGTTTATGAATCTTTTCCTTATTTGGATGTATTGGTTCCTTTGTACTATGTATTAACAACTGCTGAAGCTTCCTCTAACTTATCACGTTTTGATGGAGTTCATTATGGTTATCGCAATCCTGAAGCTATCGGAGTTGAACAAACGTATGTAAAATCAAGATCTACAGGTTTTGGTAAAGAAGTAAAACGCAGGATTATGGCCGGAAGTTTTGTGCTTTCCCATGGTTATTATGATGCTTACTATACAAAAGCACAAAAGGTACGCCAGTTGGTGAAACAAAAAACGGATGGAATTCTCAGCAAATGTGATGTGATTTTAATGCCAACCACCCCAAGTGTAGCATTTGATTTAGCTTCCGTGAATGACCCTTTACAAATGTATTTACAGGATATTTTTACCGTGCACGCAAATATTAGTGGAAATCCAGCTATTTCTTTGCCGTTAGGGAAGCACTCTTCCGGACTACCATTTGGTATTCAGTTGATGGCACGAAGAGAAGATGAACAAAATTTGTTAAACACATCCATTTTACTTGAAAAATTGTTAAATAACTAAACCTTTTGGCTCGGTTTTCGTAATTTCATATTTATTGAACGCGATTTTAAATATCATCGCTAAAAATATTTTTTATGAAATTACAACATTTTCTGTTTTTCTTTTCGTTCGTTTTTTTAACCTTATGCTTTGGTCAAACAAAGAAACATTTAATTAAACCTGGTGATTCCCTCGATAAAGTTGCTTTTATCAATACTGTAGAACAAAGTTTGAAGTTATACTTGAACGAAATGTCCAAGAAATATTCTTCTACAGAATTGGCTGAAAAATTAAATTACGAATCCGCTACAATCCCTACTTTTAGCGATGAGGTTTATTGCGAACGATTGGAAGCATTAAATGATATGAGTCCTTTTCATTTAGACTGCAACCCAACAACACTTTCCGTATTAAAAAATTGGGGAGAGAAAAAACGATCTTTTATTAAAATCGTAATGGGTAGATCCGGATTATATTTCCCCATGTATGAAGCAAAACTCGCGGAATATGGATTGCCTATAGAACTGAAATATTTATCTGTAATTGAAAGTGGGCTTAGGCCACAAGTAAAATCAAAAGCAGGAGCATGCGGATTATGGCAATTCATGTATGGAACCGGACAATATTTCGGATTAAAAGAAAATTCGTACATCGACGAAAGAATGGACCCAGAAAAAGAAACTGATGCGGCATGTCGTTTTCTGAAACAATTGTATGACATATATGGAGATTGGAATTTAGCACTCGCAGCCTATAACGCAGGTCCTGGAACAGTAAATAAAGCAATCAGAAGATCAGGTAATTTAAAAACGTATTGGGAGGTTAGGCCCTACTTACCCACTGAAACCCAAGGATATGTTCCTGCATTTATTGCGGCAGCTTATTACATGAATTACTACAATGAACATAATATTAAACCAGCAGAAGTGAAGACAAATTTCCTAACACTGGATACCATTTGTTTAACCAAAGCCGTGCATATGGCTACGGTATCTAAATTAATGGATTGGAGTTTAGAGGAGATTAAGGAGATCAACCCTATCTATAAAACGGCATACATACCTAAGGCCAATCCAGGAAGTTGTATGTATGGCCCATCTGAAATAATTAGCAAATTAGCTGGTTTGGAAGATAGTTTATATACGTTAGAAGAATCCATTTATTTCCCAAAAAAACCAGCTCCAATTCCGGTAGTTGATACAACTTTACAAAAAACAGATTCATCTCTTGCCTCCACAAACAACATAAAACACTTAGTGAAAATGGGGGAAACAGTGAAGATTATTTCAGTTAAATACAATGTAACTGTTGAAGAATTGATGGCGTGGAATTCACTTTCAACCGCGACACTGTCTGTTGGACAGGAATTACTCATTCAACAAAAAATCCCCCCAAAAGTCGCCCCTGTAACTCAAATCAAAACAAATACACCAAAAGTAACGACACCAGCACCAAAACAAACCAACCAAACAACAATTACTAATCCGCAACAAAATAAAAAACCGGTCGACACTAAAAAATATCATTTTGTCAAAAAAGGGGACACCTTTACACGTATTGCAGTTAATAACGGATTGTCCGTTCAGCAATTGAAAAACCTTAATCCAGGCGTGAATGCTGGTTCTATTTATGTTGGGCAAAAAATAAGAATCAAATAACATGAAATATTCACTTTTTCTTTTTCTTACTTGTTTGAGTTTAATAAGCTGTGAAACCGTTACCAAAAAATATGGCGCCCAAGGATTAATGGTAACAGGTAAAACCGGTGAAATATTGGTTGTTTGCGACAAGAGTTTATGGGATTCTGAAATTCATGAACTCTTAGATTCTAACCTAACCCAATTCATCATGCCTTACTATCCAGATGTGCCAACCTTTGAATTAATACACAGAACACCTGCTAAATTCACAGATGCCATTAAACGGTATAGAAACACCTTGATTTTAACCATTGATTCAAAATACAAAGGGAAACAAGTTTCTGTTGAGAAAAAATACCATACCTGGGCACATGATCAATTGTTGATTGAAATAACAGCCAAGGATTATAACCAACTGGTTGATTTTTGCAAAAACGGAATGCCCGGTGTACATGCGGCTTATGATTATTATGATTGGAAAAGAATTTTAAATCAGTTTAAACCTAACAATAATGGAGTAATTACAACTCCAATTGAAAAGAATTTTGGCATATCCTTAAAACTTCCAGAAGGAACAAAAAATGTCTGGAAACGCGATAATTTCTATCGATTAGAATTTCCTTCAGGATCCAAACCTATAGAATTTTCAGGTACAGGGACTCAAGATCCAGGCACGATTTTTTCAGGCCTTTTAATCTATCAATATGATTTTAAAGATTCATCCCAGTTTTCGCTCAATCAATTATTAAAAGATAGAGATACAATGCTAAGATACAATGTACCCCATCAAGTTGAAGATATGTATATGGGAACACAATATCAGAAAGAAATTTTTCCAATTCTCGAACGAACTAAAAATGAATCAGGAAAAATCTCTGGGTACGATATGCGGGGCATGTTCCTTTTTCAACATCGAACGTTGAAAGGAACCGGTGGAGCTTTTTGGGCGTTTCATTTTATACACCCTAATAGAAAAAAAATTATTTGCATTAGTGGATATGTTGACGCCCCTTCTACCACTAGTTGGACCAATTCTTTACGAGAGGTTCAAGCAGTTATCAGAAGCGTTGAATTGATCGATTAAAATGACGCCAATTTCAGCGGTTATAATTACATTTAATGAAGAACGCAATATCAAAAATTGCATTGAATCTCTTATTCCCGTGATGGACGAAATAATCATTATCGATTCCTTTTCCACCGATCTAACCAAAGAAATTTGCCTTACCTATCCCGTTGTTTACATGGAAAAATCATGGCAAGGATATTCTGACGCAAAAAATTTTGGGAATTCAATGGCCAAGCATGAATTCATCTTCTCAATTGACGCTGATGAACGCCTTTCCGAAGATTTACAAAATGAACTTATTTTGCTGAAGTCACAAAAGATAAAAGGAAATTATTCGGTTAATCGACTTACTAACTATTGCAATCATTGGATTTATTATAGCGGATGGTTCCCTGATTGGAAAACAAGGCTTTTTTCCAAAGAAATCAGCACTTGGAACGATGAAATTGTACACGAAGATTTGGTACATTCTTCAGGCATTGAAACAAAGAAACTTAAGGGATTACTTCATCATTATTCGTATTATTCGTACAAACAGCACAAAGAAAAAGCAGACAACTATTCATTGCTAACTGCGAAGAAATATTTTACACAAAAGAAAAAAGTCACTTTTTTAAGCCCCTATTTGAGTGCTATTAGTCGCTTTATATCCATGTATTTATGGAAACGTGGATTTTTGGATGGTTATAGTGGTTTAATGATTGCTAAAATAAGTGCTCAATCAAACATAGTTAAATACAACGAACTGCTGCGTCTATACCGCGAAAAAAGAAACGTCAATTAATTTTCCGTAAAATCAATCCTTGAAAGAAATTAATCCCTCTCGAATAATCATTTCCCGCACGGATAGTATCGGTGATGTAATACTCACTTTTCCGATTTGTCAATGGCTTAGAGATCAATTCCCTGATGCTAAATTAATATACTTGGGAAGAAATTACACGCAAAGTATTATTGATTCCTTTTCAATGATTGATGAATTTATCAGTTGGGAAGATTATAAAAGCTTACCGAAATTAGAGCAAATTGAGAAATTTAAAACCATTGGTGCTGATTGTATCCTTCATGTGTTTCCTAATAAAGAAATTGCACAAATCGCAAAAAAAATAAAAATACCATTTCGCATAGGAACGTCGCATAGATCTTACCATTTATTGACTTGCAACTATCGCGTTTCGTTTTCGAGGAAAAACTCAACTCTTCATGAATCGCAATTAAATTTTCAGTTATTAAAACCTTTTGGGTTAACTTCCATTCCAACCATGGAGGAAATTAATAACCAGATAATCCATTGGGAAAATAAGGAAGTACCTTTGCCTAAATTTATAACTGAATTTATTGGTGATTCAACAAACACATTAATTCTTCATCCAAAATCACAGGGAAGTGCAAAAGAATGGCCAGTTGAAAAGTATATTTCTCTTGCAAATTCACTCAGTAACAAAGATTGGAAAATTATTTTTACTGGTACAGAAAGTGAAGGCGACTTATTCCGTAACCTCTTACCCAAAAACAATGATATTCTAGATTCTACTGGAAAATTAAGTTTAAAGCAGTTGATGTATTTAATTTCAACGAGTAAAGCTTTGGTAGCATGTTCAACAGGTCCTTTGCATATTGCAGGGATATCAGGGATTAAAACAATAGGTATTTTTTCACCAAGAAAACCAATTCATCCCGGCAGATGGAAACCAATAGGAATAAACGTTCTAACTATTGTGTTTGATGAAGAATGCTCACTTTGTAAAAAAAGTAAACCTTGTAAATGCATTGAAGAAATTTCAGAAGGGAGCATCGAACAATTGTTTATAAACTAAAAAAGGCCCCATAAGGAGCCTTCATATAAGTAAGAAATTTATTCTCTTATTCAGCAACTACATCAAAAGAAAAAGTTTGTTTTACTCCTTTGAATAAATTTGCTTCAGCAGTATATGATCCAACTTCTTTGATTGGTTCATTTTTAATACTGATAGATCTACGGTCGATTTCAAATCCTGCTTTTTTCAATGCTTCAGATAACTGAACTGTATTCACAGAACCGAAAATCTTTCCGTTTTCTCCAGCTTTCGTGAAGATAGAAACTTTGAGGTCTGCTAATTTGGCTGCCATTTCTTGGGCTTCATCTGCCATTTTAGTTTCTTTGTGTGCTTTTTGACGCATAATTTCTTCGTGCGCTTTTTTCGCAGAAGCCGTTGCTAAAATAGCATATCCTTGAGGAATTAAGAAATTTCTTCCATATCCTGGCTTAACAGACACGATTTCATTCGCGTAACCAAGCTTGTCTACATTTTTCTTTAATATTACTTCCATGACTTCTAGTATTATTTTAATAAATCGGCTACATAAGGCATAAGCGCCAAATGACGTGCACGTTTAATTGCTTGACTTACTCTCTTCTGATATTTAGCAGAGGTTCCAGTTAAACGACGAGGTAAAATTTTACCTTGCTCATTTACCAATTTCAATAAGTAGTCAGCATCTTTGTAATCAATAAATTTTATTCCACTTTTTTTGAAGCGGCAATATTTTTCCCTTTTAATATCAATGTTAATCGGGGTTAGGTATCTAATATCGTTTGACATATCTACAATTTTAAGAAATTAACAATTAATTAAGCTTCAGCTTTTTTGTAACCCAAACGTACTTTACGTTTTTCGGCATAGGCAGCATGATGTTCGTCCATTCTAACGGTCAAGAAACGCAAAACGCGTTCATCTCGCTTCATCATTAGTTCAAAATCTGCTACCAATGTACCAGGTGCGCTGAACTCAATCAGGAAATAAAATCCTGTTGATTTCTTTTGGATTGGATAGGCTAATTTGCGGAGGCCCCAATTCTCAATGTGCTGGACTTCACCGCCGAGAGACTTAATCTCGTTCTCTACTTTTTGCACTGCTTCCTTTGCCTGATCATCAGACAAAACGGGAGTTAAAATGAAAACAGTTTCGTATAAATTCATAATAAAAATAATTAAGGGTGCAAAGGTACGCCTTTTATTCTAAAAACCAAGAAATACCAACAGTTTTGTTGTTGTAAAAACGTTTGATTAATTACCTTATCGAATAAGTGTAATATGCCCGTGAAAGATTTCAGAGTCTCCACCAAAATAATTGGCAGTTAAACGGTAAAAATAGACCCCATCAATAGCATTTGTACCTCCTGATGTTTTGCCATCCCACCCTCCATTTAAGTCACTAAATTCATAGATTTTGTTGCCCCATCGATTTAATATCACACATTCAATTGATTCAACACAGATGGCATTTATCTTCCAAATATCATTGGTCGCATCTTCATTGGCAGTTAAAACATTTGGAATAAAAATTGACGATACTCCCGCTGTCATAATCAAATTCTCATTTTGCAATAAGGCACAGCCATTAGCATCTGTAACAGAAATTGAATATTGTCCAATGCCTAAATCAGTCAGTGTATCTCCTAGAATTATCGGAGCACTATCAATTAAATAAGTGTAAGGCGCTGTACCCCCGATTGCTCCATTAACAACTAAACTACCATTTAACAACCCACAATTTGGATTACTTTGACTTATTTGAATAAGTGAAGGCCCCGAGAAAACAGGTATAGATATTGTTTCTTGATATGTACAATTATTGATGTCCTGAACCGATATAATATAAGAACCTTGTGCCAAACTATCAAAAACAAGATTACTAGCAAAAACTCCATTTCCTATGGCATACGTATAAGGCGAAACCCCTCCTAGTGTTGATGCTACCGCAATTTCCCCCGTGTTTTCATCACATTGAGTAGCCGTAATATTTGCGATTATATCTGTTGGAGAATTGGTTGTTGTAAGCGTAATTAATGTATCATTACTACATATCCCATCTGTAAATGAAATCAAGTAGTTGCCGGCAGCAAGATTACTTGCACTATCTGAAATTGAGTTAACGGAGGCAGGCCACGTAAAAGTATAATTACCAATAGGAAACACATCTAAGGCAATTGCACCATTTGACAGCTGACAAGTAGAATTGTAAATTGTAGTTGCTGAAGTTAATCCAACACTTGGTAAAATTGTAATTGTGGTGTCATATATACAGATATTGTCAGTTACTGATATTTGATAAGTTCCTGCAGCTAAATTTAATGCACTATCAGACACTGAAACATTTGGCACCCAAGTATATAAATAATTTCCGACAGGTGTATTGTTAAATACTATTGATCCATTGTTTTCGCCACAAGTAGTTTGTATTGATTGAGCAGCAACCAAAAAAGGTACTGGGTTTTGAAGCACAATGGTAGTGTCTAATGAACAAAAGCCTTGTGATATAGAAATTGTATAAGTTCCCTGAGGTAAATTACTAGCTGTATTTGAGGTTGAAACATTCGGCAACCACGAATAAGAATAATTTGGATCATAAGGATCAATTGTAATAGACCCATTTGATTGTTGACATCCTGGATTCTGAATTATGGTCGTGAGATTAAAGGGATTCGTTATTACATTCACCGTATATGTTTCTTGGCAATTATTCGCGTCAGTAACAACCACCTCATAGGTTCCTTCACAAAGATTTGTTGCCACTTGTGTATTCTGTAATAAAGGATCATTCCATTGATAGTTATATGGAGCTTGACCTGAAGTTACATTCACGGTTCCCGTTCCATTGCATTGTGCAACACCGCTGAATACCGCACAATTTGCAGGGTCATTACATGAACCATAAGATGTTGCCTCATTTGCTAATGTTGTCGACCAAGTTCCGCCGTCAGGTAATCGCTGATAAGTCATTCCTTGAGCTGACGCTCCTAATGTTCCTGTAAGTCCCAATGCTGAAATCTGGTTAAATGTTGGCAATGTCGTTGTTCCTCCCGGTAAATTACTATTAATTGGAATACAAGGACTTTGATTTAAATCACCAACCGTTACGTTGGACCATCGAATTGCATCTTGAGGAACTCCTTGTGAATCATAAAAAGCAAACCATGAGCCTGAATTCTGAAACCAAATTCTACTTGTCGCTATACCTCCTTGGATACATGCTTGATTAGATCCATTATTCACCACTACGTCAATTGTACCGGCTGGGGGCGCAGCAGCATTTTGTCCACGAACCATAACAAATCCAAGAGGAGGAACGATTGTGCCAGGAGGTAGAACAAATGTCATTCCATTTGATGTAGCTGGATTAGTTGAAAACGTTGAATTATAACTCCCCAAAATATATCCAGAAATATCTACCGAATCACACCAATTTGGATTAAATAATTCGATCCATTCCCCCATTCCCGCTCCTGTTGGTGAAGGACCAAAAATTGATCCATCACCGTTGATGGGATAAATATTAATTTCATTTATTAAAATCGAAGGACCATTATAATTGCAGGGTTGACAAACCGAATTTGGCTGAACAGCCACTGTAGCATTTAAATTACATCCAGATGGCGGTGTTGGTGGAATAATACAAAAATTTCCTCTTTCAGAAATACTCACAGTTTCATTTAACCAACAGGCATATTGAGTTTTATGAAACAACAATTGTCCTCCTGTAGCCTGCTGAAAATAATAAACTACTTCATCAGGTGTGTTTCCACCCCCTGCATTAGTTAAAGTATCGCATTGACCAGAAACTCCAATCATTCCACCTCCCCAAGGACCAGAACCATTTCCATGCGCTGGAGTATATCCCACCTGCGGATTGGTAAGAATTGAAACTATTCCCGTTGGCACTCCAGAAATTGAAGTCACAAAATTCCCTTGTCCACAGTTATTATTATTTTGGGTTGAGTTAAACCCAGCATAAATAACTTGAGTAATATTTCCAACAAAAGCACCAGTAAAACTAACTTGAACAGGTTCATATGTGCAAATACCTACTTTTAAATTTGGTAGGTTTTGATCAATATTAATGGTTAGAATTCCACCATCATAATTAGAATAGATAATTAAATTACCCGTTGAATCACACGTTATTTGAGTCCAGCTAAATGTACTGTTCAAATAGCAAATGCAAAAAAATAAAAAGTACTTCATCTGTTTCATTTTAAGTTTTTAATGTATTCCATGATTGGATCCCGTTTTATTCTGAATTCGGTTACTGAATATTTAATGGGTACATCCGGAAATATTGGATCGGATTCAACCTTTAGTTTTGAATTCGTGTAGCTTCTCATAGTGGATGTCGCAACAGAAATTCGAGTATTTTTTAAATCAAACAACACAGGATTGCCGCACGTTCCTGTTAATGGACCCATGCATTGTTCACCCAAAATCAATCCTCTTTTTGATTCTTTAAACCACGAAGCAAAATCCACACTTGCTGAAATTGAAACGCCATTCATCGCCAAAAAACAAGTTCCTAGGTATTTGTTTTCACGAATTGCTTGATCAAATTGGTTGGTTTCTCGAATGGTGTCCAATGTTCCTAATGGTAATTTATAGAATGAATAATTTTGTCTGGTCTTGCTATTTGACTTTTGCGTTTTAGCATAACTTAAATAAAACAATTTGGAAAACCAAGTCATCGTTGAAAAACCATCAAATTCACTGCGTTTAGAAACGTACGTTTTGGTACGTTTGGTTGAAATTGTATCAATGTAATTATAGAGATATTCTACTTGTTCAAAATACCCCCCCCTATTCCAGCGTAAATCAATTAGAATTTTAGAGACATCACACTTCGCAACAGAGTCAAAAAAAGAATCTACTTTTTCTTCAAAGGCTCGTTTTGATCGTGGTAAAAAGGTGGAGATTTTTAATGTCCCCGTGCCTTGTGATGAATCAATAGTATATTCAATGTCCTGCATTTTCGTATAATTTCTCCATTCCATTTTTCGGCGATCCTTCGAAGTGTAAGTTTTCACATAAGAAAATAAGGTATCACCCTTTGGATTACAATGTTTAACAAGTATTTTTTCTCCTTCTGAATCAAATGAATTCAATAAATTAATTAGCGGACTCATCAACGTAACTGCATATTTTTGTCGCGCTTCAAAAGAAGCTCCCTCTTCCAATGAAAATATCATTGCTTGATTAAAAAGAGAATCTACGGGCATTGAATTTATTTCGAGCAGCTCATTACCAAATGGCAAAAACTCAATTTCAGCATCAGAAGCAGCGTAAAATTTTCCTTCAATTCGAGCTAGTTTAAAAATTAACCATGAATTATCTTCCTTATATAATTCGAGTATTTGATCGATATCCATACCTACGTGAGAATCTTTTAATTCTCCTAACCATGAAGCTGTTTTGGAAATAAAATCGAACATTGTACGAGGCCTTTTGAAATAATGCAATAATTCAACATAACTCGAATCCCACGCTGCCTTCGATCGATAGATAAATGGGTCTGGGTGTGCGGCAATTATTGTCTTTCTAATCTGAGTTAAATCATGTTGAAGTAACTTTCCTTCTACAGGTTCTAAACAAAAATCCTTATCTGCAAACTCATAAAATTGAGAGTGCCCGTTAGCGCTAGTAATGCAAAGAAGAATAATTAAAATGGTAAAACATTTCACACTCTATCTTTTTGGTATGCCTATAAATACTTCTTGTAATATTATTGGATAGATTGCGCCAAATTCGTTCAAACACCAATCTTTAAACTTCTTTAATTCCTCAATATCTC
This sequence comes from Lishizhenia tianjinensis, assembly GCA_945863425.1. Lineage (GTDB taxonomy): Bacteria > Bacteroidota > Bacteroidia > Flavobacteriales_D > Crocinitomicaceae > UBA952. Next base: position 1,659 of record CAMBBW010000053.1, on the reverse strand, counting down.
GAATCCAATTCAATGATTTTAATAATTCTTTGCGAAACAATTTGGGATCAAAAGACACATTTCGTAGAATCTTTTTTGTTAGCTCTAGCATCCTTATTTAGTTTAGATATTAAATATAGTGAATAAAGATTTTGTATGGTAAAAGTGTTGAAAACTTTCTGGTTTATACGTACCCTTTATCCTTTGCCCAACTGCTCAATTGAGCAGCATTAGGCATATCTAATTTTTTAAGAATATTATGTCTGTGAGTTTCCACCGTTCGATGGGAAATAAATAGTTTATCAGCAATCTCCTTGGAGGTAAATCCTTGCGAAATCAATTTAACAATTTCGATTTCCTTCATGGTAAGCTCCTTTTTGGATTCAGAAGGATCAACATTCAATAAAGCAGTAAAATAGCGGTCTTTTATATCTGATCCAATGAAAACAATTCCATTAAAAACGCTATGAATAGCCTCAATTAATTCAGTTTTAGACGTATTTTTGGTTAAATACCCCTTCGCTCCGATAGAAAGAAATTTCTTAACGTATGTAATATCATCATGCAATGACAATCCAATTACTCGTGTTTTCGGCATACTGTCTGTAATCTTTGCAGTTGCGTCAAATCCACTACCTGTACCAAGATTAATATCCATTAAAACGATATCAGGCTTGTGAGCGTGAGTCATTGAAAAGGCATCTTCTGCGTTATCTGCTGTTCCCACTACCCATATATTTGGAGCGTCTTTTAATAAGGAAGTCCAAGCTTCACTGATTAATTTGTGATCGTCAACTATTAGAACCTTGATTGTTGTTTCCATAATAGTTGCAAGATAAGTAATTTATGAGTTCAATGCTTCAGCACCTCCCACAATTTCTAAGATTTCGTTGGTAATTGCTGCTTGACGTGCTTTATTATAACTCAACTTAAGTGCTTTTTTCAGGTCATTCGCATTATCCGTTGCCTTATGCATTGCCGTCATGCGCGCGCCATGTTCAGCGGCAAAAGAATCTAAAGCAGCTTTAAATAATTGAATTTTAAGTGTCTTTGGAATAAGATCCTCAACTATCTCTGTTTTTGAAGGTTCAAATAAATAATCTCCAGATGATGCACTTGTGGAAACCGCAGGAATTATTGGCAATAATTGTTCCGTTTGAACAACCTGTGTTGCGGCATTAACAAATCGATTATAGACAATTAGGACCTTATTAAACTCTTTATTTACAAATCGATTCATGATATCACCAGCGATGATTGAAATAGAGTCAAAGGACAAATTTGAAAAGATATCTTCGTAAGGTTCTATTACATCATTAATATAGTAACGAGGTGTCTTTTTCGTAACATCCTTGATTTTTTTACCCAAGCAAAGAACTTGTGCATTTGGATTTTCAAGCACTAATGCATTTACTTGTTTAATTGCATAATTATTAAATCCACCGCAAAGACCTCTATTGGAAGTAATTCCAATAATCAAGGTTTTACCTTCCGTTCGAACTTCAGAGTATGCATTTTCAGACAAATCCAATGTGGCACTTAAATTCCCAAGAATTTCCTGAAGTTTTACTGAATACGGGCGCATTTGCGTAATTGCATCTTGAGCGCGCTTCAATTTTGCAGCTGAAACCATTTTCATGGCCGAAGTAATCTGCATAGTTGAACCGACAGAAGTAATTC
>CAMBBW010000052.1 GCA_945863425.1 Lishizhenia tianjinensis | reverse complement strand
GGTTCAATGCCATCCACATTAATAAAAAAGTTCTTAATTAATTGGTTATTATATAATTCATCATATTGTTCCGAAATTACATTAGGAATATCAACACGAATGGTAAATTTATTCAGTCCAATACCAATGGCTGGCTGAAAAGGGATTTTCATTTGGATGTTTTTCTCATAATCCATCCCAAAAATTGGAATTGCAAAAACTGAATCGACCAAAGAGTTTGGAAAATCGCGCGTGATTTCAAGTGTAAAAGTATCTGTTACCGATTGCCCCAAATTTCGCAAGGTAATACTAACATCAATGGAATCCGTTGCATACGTAATTAACGAAGGACCAAAACTAACCCGCGAATCGGTTAATTCAATTTCGGGCTTGTTATGATAATTTACTTTCAACATAGGGTCTCCGTTCAATGTCATTTGACAAAATGTTGCTTCAGTTACCAAAGCTGATGACGTTGTAAGAGCAGAATCAATTGTATTCTTGATATGTTCAGCAATTGTTCCACCGTAATTATATAAACTAAATTGTTTGTAAAAATTACTGGAGTATGAATTCAACGAGTTGGTAAATCCGTAATTAATTGTCCCAATGTATGCGATTACACCAGCATTTGGAGTCAACACGAAAGATTGAGAGTTTGATGAAGCATTGTGAAAAATGTTTCCATTGTAACATGAATTCGCCATTAAAATGGGATATTTACCCTGGTTATCCCAAAATTGTGGTTCATCAATATTTACATCAAACCCAGAGCCGGAAGTTGTAAAGTGCCCAAAGAAATTCATTAAACTAACACCATCCGAAATTCGATCTTTTACCGCGTCTAATTCAGCTGGAGAAATTGGATTATTGTTGTCTTTTGCCACTAATGTTGTTGAACCAGCGAAATAATTTCCGGAGGCAATTGATGCCATTCCATTCAAATAATTTTGAAATTGAAGTTGTTCACTTGATGTAGTTCCACCCGAAAAATGTAAAATTTGTTTTTGCCAGTCCTTCGTTTCAGTGGAATAAACAACTTGTTGATTTTGCTGCAATTCATATTCAATAACCTTTGATAAATACACTGTTAGCTCATCTTCGGATTGAACGGAAATTCTGCCTGTTGGAATTAAGGGTGTGAATTTATCAAAACCTTGAAAATTGGAAGTAATACATTGATCACAAGAAGGTTGACCAAAGGATGGAATTAAATTATTCAAATACGCAGATGCATTCGTTCGAGAACCCGGTCCAATACTGGTAATGGAAGTAATATTTGCCTCGCGTATTCCTTTCCCAACTAAAAATAAACCCACTGGTTTTTGGGTAGCATTCGAATAAATCAAATGTGAAAACCTTCTAATTCCATTAATGTGTTTCGGAATTCCTCCTCCAAATTGTTGATACAACTCTTCGATTCCGGCCAATAGCACATTATATGAACCACCAGCTGTAGAACTTCGATAGGAAGCATACTCAAATGTCTTATTTTTTAATTTACTTGGGTAAATAAACAATAAAGCATTTTCGATATTTGGAAGCGTCGCAAAATTTGTAAAAACACCAGTAGTATTTACCGCACTGAGTGCAGGAATAGAAATGATCGAATTCACATCCTGAATTACGATTGTTTGCTCGTTTGCATTCAAATCATTTGGCACAAGAAATTGCCACTGACCCGCTGATTGAATGGCTGGAATTTTGGTTGTAATGGAACCTATTGAAAAAATAATTGGGTTAGTTATTGTTAGGTTCGAAAGGTTCAGTCGTGTTTTATTGGCGAGTATTGAATTACGTATTTTAAAAGAAGCATTGGTGGCATTAGAAAAACTAGGGATTCTGGGATAATTAAATGACCAAAAGTTTATTGATTGAAAATCTGTTGCCACACCTAAATCATTGACCAAGGTTACTTTAAAATTTGAATTCCCTGAGGATGGGAGAACTGAAACTGGAAAAGACTTGTTCACGTAAATACTTTTGTACCCACTAAATACTGTATCTATTAATTCGTAAAAACTTGAACCAATGGTATGTTTAGTATGATGATTCCCGATACCTGTGCCAAAAAAAGCATTGGAGGAACCTACGATAACTGCTTTATATTGAATTGGGATAGCACCGGCTCCCTGGTACAAGTTATCCAATTGAACAGTAGAAAAGTCCCAAATTTGCGGGTAAGGACTTACACCATTTAAAGCGGTCTTTCCCCACCCCTCACCTTGCACAAAATAAGAACTAGAGGCATCAGACGACTTTTCTCCTTCGTTGTATTTCTCATTGAACCAAGCCGATTTTTCAAACAAAACAAAATCTGCAGGAGTATATGCGGAAACATTTACATCGGATTGAAGCTGAATGCGTTTATTAGTTGTTAAACTGTTCCAGGTAAAAAGATACTGAATCGTGTCATTGTAAAGGCTATACTTAGGATTTCCTAACCAAGAAGGATCATCATACAAAGTAGAATCAAGCCATCCATCATTCCGAGCCGCATAAAACAAAATGTAATCGCCTGGATTGAGACTATTATCACCGCCATCTTCCACATGAATTGGTAATTCCTTTTCCCTTCCAAACAATTGAATATTTACCGATTGAAAAGAAGAAACGGGTACTCCAGCAGCTTGTAATGTGGTATAATCTATTCGATAGATGCCCGATTGAACTACTGGAAAAGAATAATACTTTTGACTGTAATTAATCCACTCATTGCCATACGTTTGAGCAATAGAAACTCCATTGTAGATTAAAAGCAAAATGAATACAAGCTTTTTCATTTCATCGCATTCTTAGGTTTATCTAATTTTAGTCTAAGGGAAATAATATGGGAATAGAGTGCAACCGATGCATCTCCAATATCCGTAAATGCATAATCTAAATGAAACCCTTTTATGGCAATCCCTAATCCAATATTTGGCTGCACATTAAACTTCTTCGTTTCATTTAATTCTGTCGTGTATTGCATATTTGATATTCCAGCTCTAATTTTCACAAATTCTTTAAATCCAACTTGAATTCCAGCATGCGGATCAATAGAGAATGGTTTAGCGCTAATGACTGTATTTCGTCTACCATCTGTGGTTATGTCAAAATCAATTTCACCACCAAGATTAAATCCTGCTTTTCCAATTGGCAGGTTACCAGCAACTCCAAGAATCATTTTAGGTAAAGTAAGTTCCAACCCATTTTGAGGAATTTCATTTCCCGTGCTCAAAAACACATTTTTTGTTTCTTCATCCAAGGTGAATGTCCAAGCATTGAACGTTGAAGTCGCATCACGCAACATGGCGCCAAATTTCAATCGTGGATTTACTTGATACTGCCATCCGGCATCTAATCCAAATCCCCACGACCGTGCAAAATCGCCCACCTTTCGATAAATCACTTTTGTTGATCCTCCGAGAGTCATTCCATCTATTGGTAATTTGCGTGCATACGAAAAAATAAATGCATAATCGCCTGCGGAAAAAGAAGAAACATTGTCGTAATTAATATTCCCGTTGTTATCAATTAGCTGAGTTGTATTTGGGATATCATCAACCCCAAAACGAATGGCAGTAAAGGCCATGGCACTCTTTTCATTTATGGTATGGGCTAAACTCAATTGATCATACTTTGCTATTCCTGCAAAATATTCGGCATGCATAAAATTTACTTCCAACCATTTATTTACACCGATTAATCCGGCCGGATTCCAATAAGAGGAACTAGCACCTGCTGTTTGTGCCACAAAAGCATTACCCATTCCCAACGCATCTGCACCTACTCCAATTGCTAAAAATTCATTTGAATATTTGGGCGCAATTGAATTATTCTGAGCAACGGCTATAGACGTTATAAAAAGGAAGGTTAACAGTAGGATATTTGTCTTCATTCAAGAAAGTTTTACTAGTATTAACACGCCAATTTCTAAAAAATTGTGTACTTTTCCCATCTATTGTAAAATTAAATTAAAATCTCGAATTAACGCATTCTTATGAATATTTTACGACATCCAATATTCAATATTCCTAATGTACTTACAGCATCTAATTTTTTATGTGGGATTGCCAGTATTACATCTTGTTTTGCCGGTAGAATGGATTTTGCTATTGTTTTCATTGGGGCTGCATTAATCTGTGATTTTTTGGATGGTTTTGCAGCACGTTTACTTTCTATATCGAGCGATTTGGGTAAACAATTAGATTCACTAGCTGATGTCGTTTCTTTTGGTGTGGCACCTGGAATTATAATGATGAGTATGATAGCTGTTTTTGCGCAAAGTTTTCAAGCTACATATTTGGATACAGATTTAAGCGCAAATTCTTTTATACACTATCAAACTCAAAGTTGGTTAAACTCACTTTTCCACGAAATACCCAATGATTTTGATGCTACAATTAAATATTTACCTCTATCAGCATTAATGATACCTGTCCTGTCATTATTTCGATTGGCTAAGTTTAATATTGATTTGAGGCAAACAGAAAAGTTTATTGGTGTTCCGACGCCTTTAAGCACCCTGTTTTTTCTATTTTTCCCGCTCTATTTCTTATTAAATTACACTCAATGGAGTCAAACTTTTACAAGTTGGTTCGGATTCCTATTTAACCCTTATTTTGTTGCAATAACCTGTATTTTATTCTCTCTACTTCTTGTTGCAGAAATTCCATTAATGTCTCTTAAATTCAAACAATTCAAATGGAGGGGTAACGAACCAAAATTTATTTTGTTAATAAGTTCAGGAATAGTTATTCCGATTTTTCTTGTTTGGTCTATTCCAATCATATTACTTTTGTTCATTAGTTTATCGATCATTGAAAATACTGTTGTTAAAAATAAAACACATGAAATTTAAAGCCGAAATTGATGTAATGCCATTAGATGCATTATTGGATCCTCAAGGAAAAGCAGTTACTAATTCAATGATTAATATTGGATTACCTGAAATTGATGGAGTACGAATAGGCAAACATATCCGTCTTTTTATTGATGCTAACGACCAATTAGCTGCCGAACAAAAAGTAGATGATGCTTGTAAAAAATTATTAGCTAATCAAATCATGGAAAGCTATACCTATAAAGTGATTCCAGCGTAAAATTACTCATGTTCGGTAATCAAATTGCTGGCAAAATCTCATGCGAAGGCAAACGGATATTCTATTCATTTAATCCAAGTCTGAATCAACAAAATACTAGTGCATTTCCGATTGCCACAAACGAAGAAGTTGAACATGCTTTAGCGATTTCTAAAAACTCATTTTATTCATTTAGTTCATCAAAACCAAGCGATCGTTCAAAATTACTTGAGTTAATTGCGGAAGAACTAGCATTAAATAAATCAATTATTGCTAAAGCTTATTGCAAAGAATCTGGCCTCCTATTATCTCGTTTTGAAATCGAATTCAAGCGTACGTATGAACAATTGTTTTTATTCTCAAACTTTCTTAAAACACCAAATTTTGAGCTACTTTCTGAAACACTTGGTGATCAAAAAAATACATTGCCTCATTTGGTAAAAAAACATGTTTCAATTGGACCAATTGTTGTTTTTGGAGCAAGTAATTTCCCATTAGCTTATTCAACGATAGGAGGAGATACTGTTTCTGCTTTAGCGGCAGGCTGTCCCGTTATTGTAAAAGCACATCCCTTTCATCCTGAAACTAGTTTTCTAGTTGGAGAGGCAATAAATAATGCTATATCAAAAACCAATTTTTCTCGTGGAATATTTTCTCAATTATTTGATAATCAATATTCAGTTGCACACAAACTTGTTCTTGACAATCGCATAAAAGGAGTTGGTTTTACTGGAAGTTACATTGGTGGTAAAGCTCTGTTTGATTTAGCTAATTCCCGTACGATACCAATTCCAGTATTTGCAGAAATGGGAAGTGTCAATCCTGTGTTTGTTTTTCCCAATTCGTTGCAAGAGAAAAGCGAAGAGTGGTCTAGCCTATTTTCAAAATCAATCACCAATGATGCAGGTCAATTCTGCACGAAGCCCGGACTTTTCTTTATTCCTCGTAGTGAAAATGGAAAACGATTTGTATCCATGTTATCTGAAAAGTTAATTCAGGAACCTTCTTTTACCATGCTTCATCCTTCCATTCATTTCAATTTTGAAAAGAAGAAACAAGAAATTTTAGATCAATCAAAAGGAGAACTAATTGAAAAAAAAGAATCCACTGTAATTCTGGAAGGAAGACAAGGGTTGTTCGTAACAAGCGCAAGTGAATTTCTCGAAATAGAATCATTAGAAAAGGAAGTTTTTGGTCCATTTGCCGTTATTTGTTATTATGAAACTATTAACCAATTAAAAGAGTGTACTGAAAAAATTTCAGGGCAGTTAACAGCCACCATTTTGGCTACACAAGAGGAGCTCATTGAAAATCAGTCTTTTTTATTTCTGATAAATCATCTGGCAGGGAGAATCATCTTTAACAATGTTCCAACCGGAGTTAGAGTTTGTAAAAGCATGCATCATGGTGGGCCATTTCCTGCGACAACTGATTCAAGATATACCGCAGTTGGATCAGATAGTATTTTACGCTTTATGCGACCAATTGTGTATCAAGATAATTATTGAATTTCAGCCTCAATTACCTTCCACACTTCCTGTGCAGTTATATCCCAAGAAAAAAGTTTGGATCTATTCAAGCCGTTTTCACTAAGACGAGTGCGTAAATCACTATCAAGAAACAAATTCTTCATTCCATCAGCAATTTGATCTTCATCAAATGGATCACAATAAATTGCTGCTTCACCAGCTATTTCCGGCAAACTTGTTCTATTACCTGAAAGTATTGGCACCCCACAACGCATGGACTCAACAAGTGGAATTCCAAAGCCTTCAAAATAGGGGACATACGTTAATGCAAAGGCGGAGGATATATATTTGACTAAATCAGTTTGGGAGAGATGACCAGTAAATCGAATTTTTGATTTCACAAATTCAGATAGTTGAATTTTATGCCCTTTCCACATAGGCTGTCCAACGATAACCAAGTCTATTTCAGGAAAATTATTTTCCTTTTGGAATTTTTCAAAAGCATTTGTTAAACGTTGTACATTTTTTCGAGGATGAAGCGATCCCACAAACAAAAAATAGTTACCTAATCCATTTTGGGTTAAAAATTGATCTTTATCCACGTTGGAAATAGGATTGAATAATTCTGAAGCGCCATTCCAAGCGACTATTATCTTTGATTCATCAATGTTATACGTTTTGGAAATATCATTTTTTGAAGCATTAGAAACCGTTATAATTTTTTTCGCTTTTTCGGCATATTTTGGGAAAAATGTTCGATAATACCAGCGAACTAACCAAGGAAGATCTTTAGGGAAATGTTCAAAATTCAAATCATGAATTACGTGAATCTGAGGAACATTAGAAAATAAAGACAAAGAGCCATCTGGTGAAAATAGCACATCGATTTCGTGTTTTTTCATAGCTTTTAGTAAGCTGAATTCGAACCAAATCAAATACAAAAAAGGGTGTCGTGCTTGAGGACCGATAACAACTTCAGTGGCATTTGCTCCAAAATTGAATTTAGGATCTACAGGTCTATCAAAAAAAAGTATAAATGAATGCTCCGGATGATTCTGAACGATTCTTTTTACCACCTCATAAGTATACCAGCCAAATCCTTCCATTTTATTGGAAAGCAAAAACCGAGTATTAATTCCTATTTTCAATGGTTAATTGCCACTTCTTGGCTTTCAATAGCCTGTAATACGCCATCCCAAAGATGAATACGCATTTTTAATGCTTCTATTGAAATCGATATTGCTTCCATCCACTTTTGTTCGTCTGCCCCACAAAGTTCTTTAATCATGTTTAGTGCCATAGGGCCATGTTCTCCACCATCAACTTCAATGTGTCTCTCGAGATAGAAAACTAATTTCGCGAAAGAAACACCTGATTCTATTTCAATCGATTTTACAATTTGAATAAACATGTCTGGAATTAAATCCTCCCGACCGAACGTAAATAAAGCTGCCAACTTATGTAATTCATTTTCTCGAATGATGGAAAAAGTAAATTGAACGAACTCTTTTGTGTTTGATTGTATTTCTACTGATTGCAATTCAGTTTCCAAATTAGAAAAATTACAAGACTGAATAAAGTTCAAAATTGGTTGCGTATCTGCTCCAATTTCAGCCATTGCACCCAAATACAATTCAAAATGACTGGCTGCAGTACCTTGAGCATCAACATCACTTTCCTCTCCCCAGACTATTTCATTTATTAATCTGCGCGTTTCAGGATTACCTACAGGATGCCAAGGTAGGTCAATACATGTCAATCCGCGCTGCAAGGACTTTAACAAACTCATAAAATCCCAAACTGCAAAAACATGTTCTTTCATGAATGTTTTCAATGCATCCAATGAATTCAACCGTTTATATAAAGGATGGTTAATTAATTGAGAACGATAAACTTCAATCTCGGATTCTAATTTTTGTAATTCTAGACTCATTTAATTCAATTTGATTCCAAGTTCAGTCATTTGACTATCATCTATAGTTGAAGGAGCGTCAATCATCGTATCACGACCACTATTATTTTTTGGAAACGCAATATAATCTCTGATGGACTCAGATCCGCCCATTGTTGCCACTAATCTATCCAAACCAAAGGCTAAACCACCATGAGGAGGGGCTCCATATTCAAATGCATTCATCAAAAACCCGAATTGAGATTGGGCCTGTTCGGGAGTGAAACCTAATAACTCAAACATTTTTGCTTGAAGGTCCTTGTTATGAATTCGAATAGATCCTCCACCCAATTCAACGCCATTCATAGCTAAATCATATGCATTTGCTCTTACTTTACCTGGATCGGTAGCAAGCATTTCAAAATCTTCATGCTTAGGAGAGGTAAAAGGATGATGCATCGCATGCCATCTATTTGAATTTTCATCCCATTCTAATAAAGGAAAATCCAATACCCAAAGAGGACTAAATTCATTTGATTTTCTCAATCCTAATTGATTCCCTAGATGTAAACGCAATTCATTTAATTGTTTACGTGTTTTATCCAAATCACCACAGAGAAGTAAAAGCAGATCACCCGGCTTCATATTTGCTTGAATTGACCATTTTTCTAATTCAGTCGTGTCATAAAATTTATCTACTGACGATTTTAGTGAACCATCCGCGTTGTATCTTAAATAGACCAACCCACTTGCTCCAATTTGTGGACGTTTCACCCAATCTGTCAACTCATCCAACTGCTTACGAGTAAATTCTGCGGCATTTTCAACGTTTATAGCTAAAACGCTTGACGCATTATCGAAAACAACAAACCCTTTTCCTTGAGATAAGGTAGTAAAATCATTAAACTCCATTCCAAAGCGAATATCGGGCTTATCCGAACCATATTTCTCCATTGCCTCAGCATAGGTCATCCGAGGAAAATCTCCTTCAAAATCAACATTCAGCACGGCTTTAAAAACATGTTTAATTAAGCCTTCGAACGTTTGTAATATATCTTCTTGATTTACAAAAGACATTTCACAATCTATTTGAGTAAATTCAGGTTGTCTATCGGCACGTAAATCTTCATCTCTGAAGCATTTAACAATTTGATAGTACCTGTCAATACCAGAAACCATTAACAATTGCTTGAAGGTTTGAGGAGATTGAGGAAGTGCATAAAACTGACCCTGATTCATTCGGCTTGGCACAACAAAATCTCTCGCCCCTTCTGGTGTAGATTTAATTAGAACTGGGGTCTCAACATCCATAAAATTTTGAGAATCCAAATATTTCCGTGTTTCAAGGGCAACTTTATTCCTCAAAAACAACTTTTGCTGAACAGGATTTCTTCTCAAATCAAGATAACGGTATTGCATCCGTAGTTCATCCCCTCCATCCGTTTCATCTTCAATTGTAAAAGGTGGAGTTTTTGCCGCATTTAGAATATGTAGTTCTTGAACAACGATTTCAATATCACCAGTTGGAATGTTCTTATTTTTACTTGAACGCTCGATAACGATTCCTTTTGCTTGAACAACAAATTCACGACCCAATTTTCGTGCATTTTCACACAAAACGGAATTTGAATCCATATTGAAAGCTAATTGTATAATTCCATATCGATCACGTAAGTCAATAAATGTCATTCCACCTAAGTCACGAGATTTTTGCACCCATCCTGAAACTGTAATTTCCTTCGTAACATCAGCCAACCTAAGTTCTCCACACGTGTGTGTTCTATACATAATCTAAATTTGATTACAAAAATAGAAAAACAAAGCCGTTAGGAAAACCTTTAGTTAAAAGAAGATGAAATATTTATTAGTAAACGTCGAACTATCTATCTTTTTCTTTTAAAATTTGTTTACGAAGTGCTTCTATAACCTCATCAACAGACTCTTCAAATGACTTGCATTGTTTTTTGGCAAATAGTTCCTTTCCAGGAATCAATACTTTTATTTCGGCAATTTTATTTTCCTTTTCTTTATTTTTATCAAGTCTCAAAAACACTTCTGAAGAAATTGCCTTGTGATTAAATAATTCTAATTTATGAACACGTTCTTGGATAAAATCAACTAGCTTTTGATCTGCTTTGAAATGGATTGAATGAACTTTTGTTTCCATGTTGTTTAGTTTTTATCACCCCTAGGGTGTGCTTGTGAATAAATATTTGTCAATTGCGCAAATGAATTATGGGTATATACTTGGGTTGCGGATAAATTTGCATGACCAAGTAAATCTTTCAATGTTTCTAATCCAGTTCCTCTATTCAACATATGAGTAGCAAAGGTGTGTCTTAATACATGAGGGCTTTTTTTGTCCAAATTCGTTGCTACACTAAGGTATTGATTTATTCTTCGGTATACAAGCATAGGATACATTTTTTTACCTAATTTTTGTGAGAAAACGAAAATGCTTTCACCAAACACTTTATTTTTCTGGGTTAAATAAGCCTTCAGTAAATCTGATAAACTAGAAGAAATTGGAATTATTCTTTCTTTATTTCTTTTACCTATTACTTTTATCGCATCATCCAAGAAATTTGAAACACGTAATTCAATCAACTCATTTAATCGAATGCCCGTTTGATAAAATAATTCAAACATCAACTTGTCGCGCATTCCTTCAATTGAATCATTGAATAAGACGTCTAATTTTTCCGGATATAACTCTGATTCTTTCGCAAATGCCGGTAGTCGTTTTTCATTTTTCGGACCTTGTATCTTACTCATTGGATTAGAAAAAACCAGACCTTCTTTCCTCAACCATTTGAAAAATGTCCTCAATGCGGCCAATTTTCTATTAATTGATTTAGCCGTTTTCTTTTTGTCAAAAAGATCTACAACCCAACCACGAATAGTTGGAGTATTGATTTCATTAAATTCCTCTATTCTTTTTATGCACGCAAAGTCGATAAATTGAACTAAATCGTTTTGGTAAGCGCAAATGGTATGATGCGAGTATCGTTTTTCGAACGTTAAATATCCAATGAAATTAGTAAGCATAAAAAAAGGAGCATTGAGCTCCTTAAATACGTATTTTATTAACTTTTGTTACTGTTCTACAGAAATTAAATGCTGTTTGTATACAGCACGAATAATTTGTTGTCTTTTAGTCACTGAAGGTTTAAGAAATTCTTTTCGAGCACGAAGTTGTTTCATAACATTCGTCTTCTCAAATTTCTTTTTATACTTTTTCAACGCTTTTTCAATGTTTTCGCCTTCTTTTATTGGAATAATCAACATACAAGTTCTTTTTTATAATTGTTTAAGGGCTGCAAATATATGATATTACTCTTTCAAAAACAAATTATTTTAATATTTCTCTTGAAATAACTAATTTTTGAATTTCTGAGGTTCCTTCACCAATGGTCATTAGTTTTGAATCCCGTAAAAACTTCTCGGCAGGGTATTCTTTCGTGTATCCATACCCTCCCATGATCTGTACTGCTTCATTTCCACATTTTACTGCTACCTCAGAGGCGAAATATTTCGCGAATGCCCCTTGTTTTGTTAGCTGTTTCTTTTTATTTTTTAAATCTGCCGCTTGAAAAGTCAACAATTCCGCAGCCTTTACCTCTGTTGCCATATCAGCAAGTTTGAATCCAATAGCTTGAAAATGAGCGATTGGTTGACCAAACTGTTCTCGTTCCTTCGCATATTTCACAGATGCTTCGAAAGCACCTCTAGCAATACCACAACTCAAAGCAGCAATTGAAATTCTTCCACCGTCCAAGATTTGCATCGCTTGTTTGAATCCCATTCCAACCTCACCAATAACATTTTCTTCAGGAATACGCACGTTATCAAAAATCAACTCGGCAGTTTCGCTTGCTCTAACTCCTAGTTTGTCTTTTATTTTTATGGCTGAAAAACCGGGTGTACCTTTTTCGATAATAAATGCGGTAATTCCGCTGCTATCCAACAAGTCACCTGTGCGAATCAATACCACAGCAACATCACCAGATAAACCATGAGTAATCCAGTTTTTTGAGCCATTTATTACCCAATCATTACCATCCTTAACCGCCGTACATTGCATACGCATAGCGTCAGATCCTGTATTTGCTTCTGTCAATCCCCAAGCACCAATCCATTCGCCAGAAGCTAATTTCGGTAAGTATTTTCTTTTTTGAGCATCACTTCCATGATAATAGATATGCCCTGTACAAAGTGAGTTGTGTGCGGCTACACTTAATCCAATTCCCCCGCAGACCTTACCTAATTCCATCAGTGCAGTTGCATATTCAAAATATCCAAATCCTGAACCCCCATATTCTTCTGGAATAAAAATTCCTAGCAGTCCAAGTTCACCCATTTTTTTCATTACGTCAACCGGAAAATGCTCTTCATCATCCCATTGTTTCATATTCGGTCTGATTTCTTTCTCAGCAAAATCTCGTACCATTTGGGCAATCATTTCCTGATTTTCATTGTATTCAAATTCCATTTTTATTGTTTGATATGTTGATTAATAACTTACTAAGCTTTGAATATCTTTAGAATAAAGCGATAATTTTTCACTACCATTTAAAAACGATAAGTTCACTAAAAAACTAAATCCTGCAATTCTACCTCCACATTTTTGAATTAATGCTGCCGTAGCAGAAGCAGATCCGCCTGTTGCCAATAAATCGTCGTGAACTAAAACATTTTGCCCATGACTAATTGCATCTGTATGCATTTCAATTACAGCACTTCCATATTCCAAATCATACGAATGACTTATTTTATCATAAGGTAATTTACCTTGTTTTCTGATTAAAATAAAGGGAACACCTAATCGAATAGCAAGTGGATAACCAAAAAGAAAACCCCTGCTCTCCACTCCAGCAATTGCTTCTATGCCTTTAAGCTTATAAAAATCCACTAAATAATCTAACACCTCTGAAGATAATTTAGCGTCAAGCATAATTGGAGATATATCCTTAAATATTATTCCTTCCTTTGGGAAATTCGGCACATCCCGAATCGCCAACTTTAACTTTTCCTCCAATATCATGCTACAAAGATAAATAGGGTTTTAGATTTTCAAAGCATTCTTCATCAATTAATACAGATTCTTTTATTTCCAAAATTGATTTATAACCACCTTTCTTGTCACGAATCTTAATAATTGAATTTGCTTTATTCCAATTTAAATAAGGATGGCTCTTTAAAACCTCCACCGTAACACTATTTAATTTAATTGGCTTAACCAAAGTTGGGTCAACTTTTAAAAATGATTCAATGAGTGCATATTTTTCCACATCTATCTTCCATACTTCCATTAATTGTTCTTTGCTGTTAAATCCGCCCAACTTTGTTCGATAGTCAATTATCCATTTGGCGAAGGCCGGGCCAATTCCATTTACTTTTGTTAATTCTTCGGCAGATGCAGTATTAATCTCTACAGATAGAATTTTCTTAGTTGGTTCATTTTTGGGTGAGTCAAATTTCTTTTCAAAAACTGGTTTTTCCGAATAAAAAGTGGAGTCTTTAATTAACTCAAACAATTCATCTGGAATGACAAAAACTTGTTGTAATTCATCGTTACTATAAATACCTCTTGCGGTAAACTTAAGCACTACTTTTGCCTGTTTTTCAGACAATCCTAAGTAAATCCAATCTGATTGAGAGTAATTATTTGGATTAAACCTTACTAACGGAGACTTAAATTTGTTTTTTTTTTCAAAAACAGATTTCCTGTAATTCTTTTTGTTTTTATTGTAATTTGAAATACGCTTATTTAACTCAGAAATTTGGGCCTCTGATACTTTAATTTCTGATTTTTCCGAATTATACAATCCTATTACACGCGGAATGTACGCAATACCAATTGTTAAAACAACCACATATATCAATGCAACGCGATTACGCTTGGAAATATAATTCATTGAAAGACAACTTATCTTGGCACGTCATCATTTTCTGAAAACGAATCAGGTTCAGGATTTGGCTTTGAAAATAACACCTTGAAGAAAAAATAAGCGGTAACAGCAGTAACTATAGTCATTGTGCTGAACATCATAAAAAAAGAAGCATTACTCATAATTAAGCTGTTTTACGTTTTTTGTAGGCAATATAAACACCATAAGCAATGGTTAGCCACAACAATAGAAGCATTACTCTACTTATATTCTTATACAAGACAGATTTATGCTCATGATCTAATTTTTCCAATCGGTATGTTTCATCCTTTTTCAATTTTCTATTCTCAATAAATGATTTAATAGAATCTTTTTGTTCCATTTTTAGCGTTGTAATTTCGTAAAGATGTACCTTGTTTGAATCCAATCTCTGTATAACGCTGCCATATTTATTCATCATGATACCTTCTTGTTCATGATGCAATCGTGTTATTCTACTTTTA
>CAMBBW010000051.1 GCA_945863425.1 Lishizhenia tianjinensis | reverse complement strand
AGTTCCTTTGAGTCTTATTCTTTGAGCGCAAAATATATTTTCACTATTGGATATCAATGGAATGTTGGAAAGAGCAGAAAAAGATAAGAACTTTATTTTCATTAGATAACTAAATAGCTATAACAGCCTTTACGTCCGGTGCTGAAATTTTTAAGGCTTCTTCTAATCCAGCTTTCAAAGTCATTTTGCTCATTGAACAGTCGCTGCATTCCCTCATCGCTTTCAAAAACGGTGGGGAATTTTTGGTTTATATATATGCGCTTTTTTAATTTAAGCACTCAACGATTGAGTTTTTTAACGCTAAATTTTCTATAATTATTAAAACTTGCTATAAATTTATTTTTTAATGATTTAATATGTAAAGCATTTATAAGAAAAAACACACTATAATTACCCGAAATTTTTACTCTCAACAGAGAAAGCTTTACCCAAGATCGATTTGAAATTAAACACTTGAACGTATTCACGTGGTTACTCGAAAATGAATAAGGAATTTATTTATCTTCCCTCATTGCCTCAAAACGGTGGGGGAATTTTTATATGCTAAATTGGAAGGATATTAGATTAAGTAATTGTGTGTAACAACTTATTTTCAACACATTCAGCACCCAACTATTCCCAGTTTTTTGGGCAATTGGTTTGAGGTTTTTTTCAATACGGATTCTTGTAGGTCCCTGAACATATAATAACGACGTGGCAGATTCAATGGCAATTCGGCTAAAGGTTTCATTGAAATGTGATGCAGAAATAGATTTTGGATTACTCACCGTTTGTTGTGTATCAACATAGGCGTGGCAAACAAATTGAACAATCAAATCTCCTATTGAAGAAACGCGGCCATCCATAGCAATAAACACGTTAAAAACACGCTCTTTTATTTCTGAAACGCTCAGTACTTCATTCAATAAACCCATGTGTGCCAGGGCTTTCAATGGTCTTGCCAGAATCCAACATTGATCACCATTGCTATAATGAGGTAAAATTTCAAACAATTCGGCAATAATTTTTTGGGTTTTTTGCAAGGGATTTATTTCTCGTGAAGCAAAGAGTATTTTTAATTCAAACCAGCGCGAAATTTGATGAAAGTGTAACTCTTTCAAATTCAGTCCCATCTGTTCAAAGGTCCTCCATTCAGATACGTTAAATTTATTTTCTTGGTAAATCTGCTTGGCCAATTGAAAACAGACCTTAAAAATTTGACTGCCAATGTCTCTTCGGTAATTCGAACAAAACGAAGTAAGCGCATGCGAAAAATAGCCGTCTGGGTCGTCTTCATCTACGAAGCGTTCAAAGAAATAAACTCTTCCTACTTCCACATCCATCAGTGCTTTAATAAAATCGTTGCGCTCTGGGTGGTTTCTAACAATGTTTCCCAAAAACATGGGGAATTCATAGTCGTCTTTGTGCGGATTAATTTCTTCCAAAATCGTTTTTACCATTTTCCAATCTGCTTGCTGGCAGGCGAGTTCCAAGGCTTGAAAAGATCCATTTACAATTTCAAACGAGGGATTGTACAAGCGAGCACCCACTAAATCGGAAGTATCTACGCAAAACGAAGAAAAAGATTCGTAGCCCAAAAAACGAGTGAGTAAATCTAAGGTACTATTGTAGGGGCGTTTTGTGTCTTTAAAAACAGAAAATAAACGACCAATTGTAAGCGGCGAAAGTGAAATTTTATCGAGTTTCAGCCGCGCGGATGCTTTTTTACAGTCATGATAAGTCAAGACAGCAAACCCCAACTTGAACTCAAGGTTTTTCTTTAACTTCTGAATATTCTTATCAAAACCAGTATCTGCGCTCATACAAAACAAAAAAAGGTATTTAAAGTTAACTGTTTTTCAGCGTAGAGTAACTTGGAACAAGTTGAAATGAAAGTCAAAGCAAGATTTTATGATAACTAAGTAGATTTGAATGCCTAATAGATTTTAAAAATCACATAGATTAATTTTATAAATGAAAAAATATTTGAATGCTCAAAAATGGTTGGTAGTTATTGAATATGGATATAATTCAAGTCAGACATATAAAAGTTTAAAACACCCTAAAATTGCACTTGATTTTTTAACTCGACAATTGAATGACCATTTCTACTCAATTAAGGCCTATTTTGTTTTCTTCTTTTTTCTTTTGGCAGGAGTTTCTTTCTCTCAGTCCAAAAAAGAGCAAATAGAACAATTAAATTACCGAGTAGATAGTTTGAATCAAGTTGTATCTTTAAAAAACAACAATATTTCTGTTCAAAATACCCAAATAGATAGTTTGAATCAAATTGTAGTTACTGAAAGTAAGATAAACTCTGAAAACACGAATAGAATAGCTCAATTATTGGATACTATTGTTTTACTAAAATCTAAGCTGTCTTCGTTAAACTTAGACTTAAGCAACTCAAATTCGCAATTACAAAATGTCAAAACGGATATTTCAGAAAAAGAAAAACAAATTAATAGTTTGAAATTATCATCGCAGCATAAAATTGATAGTCTAACTAATTTAAGTTTGAATTTCCAAAAGGAAAATCAAGTCAAGATTAAGGAAATAGATTTACTTAAAGTTCAAATTAAAGCTAAAGCAGATAGTTTGGACATGTTACGACTAGAAATTGAAAAGTTTAAATTAGTAAAGACTGCAACTCCTAAAACAACTATTAATCCAGTAAAACAATCGACAAATTATAAAGCAATTAAGATTGGTGAACAAAATTGGATGCAGGAGAATTTAAATGAATCTAAATTTAGGAACGGAGAAATTATTGACCAAGCCACAACAAAGGAAGAGTGGGAAAAGGCAGGACAGGAAGGTAAACCAGCATGGTGTTATTATGATAACGATGCAAAAAATGGTGTTAAATATGGAAAATTATATAATTGGTATGCTGTGAATGATCCCCGAGGTTTAGCACCAGAAGGATGGCATATTCCTACGGATAATGAGTGGATTCAAATAAAAGACTTTCTCGGTGGTGTTGACGCCAGTGGAACGAAATTAAAAAGTTCAAGCGGATGGCACGGGCAAGGAAATGGAACTAATAGCAGTAAATTTTCTGCACTTCCAGGTGGGACGAGAGATGGTGGAAATTTCATGTATTTAGATAATGGGGCTTACTTTTGGAGTTCAACGGAAGCAGGGAGGTCGTATTCTTATTTTCGATATTTATTTTTCGATATTCGAGCTATGTACGGCGGTATGTACGTAGCTAAAGAAAGTGGATTAAGTGTTCGTTGTATCAAGGATTAAATATTGTTTCAAAAATACTTTCCAAATTCATTATTAGTCTACTTATATATAATCAAGCAATAAAGATTAACAAAGCTGCATTCCCTCGTCGCGTTAAAAAACGGTGGGGGATTTTTTGTTTTTAAGAGGGTTTCAATCTGACATTTCGTTTCAACTTTATTTTATTTTCTCCATTTTTTTTGCTATCTTAAGAGTAAAAATTAAGGAATGTTAGATGAAATAGAAAGTTATTCAATATGGATTAAACAACTGAAAGATAAAATCCAAAGAGCCCAGTTAAGAGCCTCTTTTAGTGTTAATACCCAATTAATTTTGCTTTATTGGGAAATAGGGGAAAGTATAGTTCAGAAACAAATTGAAAACCAATGGGGAAGTAAAATTGTGGAAAAAATGGCCAAGGATTTAAAACTGGGAATGTCAGAAAAAAATGGTTTTTCTCGTTCAAATTTGTTTGCCATGCGAAAGTTTTATCTTTTTTACAAAGATTCACATCTTGCGTTAATTAGTGAAAATGAATTAGTCCAACAGGCCGTTGGACAATTAAGAAAAGAAAGTATTTTATATGGCATACCTTACAAATGAAAAATGAATTTATGTATCTTCCCTCATCGCTTTCAAAACGGTGGGGGAATTTTTCTATTTAGTATATCAGTTCGAATAGAACTTTAATGTAAAAAGCTACCTAATACTGAAACAATTCAATCTACTTTTCAGTATTACTGATAAAAAGTAACATTTCCATTTTTAGTTAATTATACTAAATAAAAATCTGGATACTCGAAACTAATTTTGACTGTGACCAACATTTTCTTAACTTGCTGTAAAATCAACATGACTAAATTCCTAATCTTACTTTGCACATTGAGTTGGACTTGCTCGTTCGCTCAAACCTCGTCAATTCCTGATGCCTTACAAGTTAAAAAAAACTATAACTTTCTTCAGTACAGCGATCAAGGACTAATGAAACAACTTGTTTCAGGACTTCAATCCGCGAAAACAAATGGATTTACGATTGTACATTTTGGAGATAGTCATATTCAGGCGGAAAACCCAACTGCAGTCACACGTAAAAACCTTCAAGCTGAATACGGAGATGGTGGAAAAGGAATGATGTTCGCCTATTCTGCCGCAAACTCATACTCTTCTGTATTATATTCTACCAGTCATACCGGGAATTGGACCTATGCAAAAAGCTTTCAAAGTGCACCAAAATTACCACTTGGTGTTACGGGCATGACTGTTCGCACAGACGAAAAAAATGTCAAACTCATCTTTACACTCAAAAAACCATCTCCAAGCTATCAAAATCTGAAAGTATTTATTAAAAAAGACACTTCCTCTTTTGATTTCAATTTAATCACGAACGAGGCAACAATTCGCATTAAATTGGCTGATTATTTATCGTCATCCTTGCCCTACATTGAAATTCCAATTATTGGTAATCAAACCAGTTTCACTTTGGAAACGGTACAAAGTAAACCAACTCAAAATCAGTTTGAATTCTACGGAATGTCCTTGGAAACTCCTTCCAAAAAAGGAGTGTTATACCATTCTGTGGGTGTTGGTGCATCTCAATACGGCTCTTTATTATTAGAAGAACTATTGGATGATCAATTGCCTGCTCTTTCACCCAATTTGATTGTATTAGACTTTGGAACAAATAATTACCTCTATGACAATCAAGTAAAACCTGAATTAGGCGTACAAATAGAAAAAATCATTACCGATTTGCGGGTTATGTGCCCAAAAGCATTGATCTTGTTAACCAGTACTCAAGATTTATATTACAAGTCGAAACATGTAACAGAAGGAATTACCTTTCGGAATTTAGTTGACTCCTTAGCAAAAAAAAATAAGTGCCTTTTCTGGGATTGGTATGCTGTAGCTGGTGGAAAAAAATCATTGACTAAATGGAGAGACGCGGGATATGCGCAAACAGACTTGGTGCATTTAACAAGCAAAGGATATGAATTAAAAGGACAATTACTTTTTGAGGCAATTAAAAACTCAATGGATTCCATTCAAAAAAACCCTGCTATTTCTGAGCTTTTGTTGACCTATAGTGAATCGAAAGACATTGCACAAACAACGGCAGAAGCGCCCAAGAAAATTGAGCCGGCAGTAGAAGCACCTAAGAAGGTAGATAAACCCAAAACGGAAATAAAAACACCTCCAGTCATCAAAAAACCAGATGTGAAAAAACCGGTAGTTAAAACGAAAAGTCACACGGTTAAAAAAGGCGATACTCTTTATGGATTAGCCGCAAAATACAAAGTCTCTGTAGCACAAATTAAAAAGGCGAATCGATTGAAAAGCGATAACCTACAAATTGGTCAAAAGCTACTAATTCCTTAAATTGGAATTTTAAATAAATGGATGATGCTGTCGGTAATCATCTGAATTCCAATAGCTAAGACCAAGAAACCCATAATTTTTGAAATGGATTTCAACCCAGCTTCACCGATGTATTTAATTACTCGAGGCGCGACGGTAAACAAAAGGAAAATAGCTAACGCGACTGCTAGTATTGCCAATACAATCATCGCCTTTTGTTCCCATAATTTTGCGTCAATGGACATGTTTATTAAAAGGGAAATAGATCCGGGACCCGCCAATAAAGGCATTGCTAATGGGCTAAATGATATGTCTTCCTTTTGCAAGGATTCTTCTTTTATTTTTCCTTTCACATCTCCTTTGTGTTGCGCATTTAACAACATAAACCCAGAACGAGCAATGATGATACCTCCTGCCATTTTCAGGGCGTGAATGGAAATTCCAAAAAAGGATAAAATGTAAGATCCAGCATAGAAGGAAACCAGGCAAATTAGAATAATATACATCGCCGTTTTACGAATCTGGTAATTCCTCCATTTCGAAGGTTGATTGGAAGTCAAGGAAATAAAAACGGGTAGCGCACTTAGCGGATTGATAAGTGAAAAAAGGGAAATACAACTAGCGATGAATAATGAAAAGTACATTTGCTTTTTTCGGCAAAGTTACGCTTAGTAATAGCTATAAAGATTTTAAAAAAATGATAAAAATGTTAACTAATTATAATATCAATAAGAACTGCTTGCCCCACCAATATTTTCGATAGGATGCCACGTTGTTTTAACCTCTTGAATATCTGTAATAAAATGTAATCCCTGAGCATTTGAATTCATCCAATCTGCATCGAAAGAAAATAATCGTTTTAAATTTTCAACCGATTCTACTTGCACACCCCCCAAAGATTGTTGTTCACCAACCAATGCATTAACATCCATATGTGCCGCTAAAGTTGCATCCATTTCAGTCGTTTTACCTGTTAAAACATTAACAACCCCTCCGGGTACATCCGATGAATGAAGGACTTCTGCAAACGTAATAGCACACAGTGGTAGTGACTCAGATGCTAACAGCACAGCCGTGTTTCCGCCAGCAAGAACAGGCATAAGTAGAGACACTAATCCAATTAAAGAAGAATTCTGAGGAGCAATTATCCCTACAACGCCCATGGGTTCCAAAACAGAAAAATTAAAATGAGAAGATGCCACTGGATTAACAGAGCTCCCAATTTGCTGATATTTATCACACCAACCTGCGTAATAAACAATTCTATCAATTGCTAAATCGATTTCTTGAATCGCTGTACTTGGTGAAGAGCCTTGCTTTGTTAATTCTTGAATAAACTGATCCCTTCTACCCTCAAGCATTTCTGCAATTCTATATAAAACTTGACTGCGATTAAATGCTGTTTTTTCAGACCAAGAACCAAATGCCTTGCGGGCTGCCACAACCGCATTCCGAACATCTTTACGCGAAGAAAGACAAACATTTGCTAACGGTTGATCTTGTTGATCGTTAACCACATAATACCTACCGGATTCCGTTCTAGGAAACTGTCCGCCGATATAAATTTTGTATGTTTTTAGAATTTCCAATCTTGACATAATTACTTGTTTATAATAAAAAATTCAATCAACTCAGTTTTACATAACTGCTAATCCCATGCAATCCGCCCTCTCTACCAAATCCACTTTCTTTGTATCCTCCGAAAGGAGATGTTGGGTCGAATTTATTGTAGGTATTTGCCCAAATAACTCCTGCGCGTAACTTGGTGGTTAGATTAAAGATTCTGGAGCCTTTGTCTGTCCAAACGCCTGCTGCTAAGCCATAAGGCGTATTATTTGCTTTCTGAATAACCTCATCCACTGTTCTGAAGGTTTGAATGGTTAGAACCGGGCCAAAAATTTCTTCTTGTACAATACGACTCGATTGAGCGACATTGATAAACAACGTAGGAGGACAATAAAATCCATTTTTAGGTAATTCACAAGCGGGTTGATACATTTCAGCCCCTTCTGCTATCCCTATTTTTATATATTTTTCAATTGTTTTCAATTGTTCCTTGCTATTTATTGCACCAATATCCGTGTTTTTATCGAGCGGATCTCCTACAAACAACGTTTGAATTCGTTGTTTTAGTTTTTGAATAACCAATTCAGCGACAGACTCTTGCACAAAAAGTCGTGATCCCGCACAACAAACGTGTCCTTGATTAAAGAAAATTCCATTTACAATTCCCTCAACCGCTTGGTCAATTGGAGCGTCTTCAAAAATTATGTTTGCTGATTTTCCACCCAGTTCCAAAGTGGCTTTTTTACCTGTTCCTGCAATTGATTTTTGAATGATTTTTCCTACTGCTGTTGATCCGGTAAAAGCAATTTTATTAATATCCGGGTGATTGACAATAGCTGCTCCTGTATCGCCAAAACCAGTAACAATATTCACCACACCAGGAGGCAAACCAGCATCATGTATAATTTCGGCCAATTTTAAGGCGGTCAAAGAGGTTGTTTCTGCTGGTTTGAGTACCACTGTATTTCCTGCGGCCAAAGCAGGAGCGATTTTCCAAGCGGCCATTAATAAGGGGAAATTCCAGGGAATAATTTGACCGGCAACGCCTAAAGATTCAACTTTGCGCGTTGGAAAGGCATACTCCAATTTATCGGCCCAACCAGCATAATAGAAAAAATGATTGCAGGCCAACGGAATATCAATATCACGCGATTCACGAATTGGTTTGCCGCCATCCAATGTTTCAATCACTGCTAATTCCCTGGCTCGTTCTTGCATCAAGCGTGCAATGCGATAAATGTACTTTCCGCGTTCCGCTCCAGATAGTTTGGACCAAACCGTATCATAAGCAATTCTTGCTGCTTGAACTGCTTTGTCAACATCTGCTTCATTTGCATGAGCGATTTGAGCTAATATTTTTTCATTTGCTGGATTAACGGATTCAAAATACTTGCCAGACGTTGGTTTTACCCATTTTCCATTGATATACAAATCATATTTTTCTTTTAATTGAATATGAGAAGTGCTTTCAGGCGATGGTGCATAATCCCATGATAATGGTGCCGTTTGATGAGTTTTTTTTGTCATATCTAATCTATAGTAAAATAATCTGCTGATTGATAAATTCCTGTTTGAGATTTTCCGATTTGCATCAAGACATCATTCGCTAAGCTACTTGCCCCGAAACGAAACCACTCATTTGTAAGCCAAGCAGGGCCTAAAATCTCATTGACCATGACTAGATTATGCAAAGCCAATTTAGCTGTAGAAATCCCACCTGCAGGTTTCATTCCAATCATTTTTCCTGTTGAGTCAAAATAATCTTTAATAGCTTGCAGCATAACATAAGTTACTTGCATGGTGGCTGCGGGTTGAATTTTTCCGGTGGATGTTTTAATAAAATCCGCGCCCGCATAAATGGCAATATCACTTGCTTTTCGGACATTATCTAAGGTGGCTAATTCACCCGTTTCAAGAATCACTTTTAAGCGAGCCTTGCCGCAGCATTCTTTTATCTTAGCTATTTCATCAAACACATAAGAATATTCTCCTGAAAGAAATTTACCCCTTGAAATCACCATGTCAATTTCCGTGGCTCCTTCAGCAACTGCGAACTCTGTATCTCGAATTTTTACATCCAAAGGAGCTTGACCACTTGGAAATGCAGTTGAAACAGAAGCTATTTGTATCTGTGTTTCTTTGAGTGCTTGAGCAGCTATTCTGACCATTGAAGGATAAACACAAACAGCAGCGACTGTCGGCAGGTCTGGGTATGCATCATGCAAATGTGCCGCTTTGTAACACATCTGTTTTACTTTTCCTGGTGTATCCTTCCCTTCCAGCGTAGTTAAATCAATCATACTAAGCGCCAATTTTAGCCCTTGCATTTTTGATTCATTTTTAATGCTTCTAGTTTGAAATCGAGCCACTCTTTCTTCCACACCAACCTTATCAATTTGTGGAGAAAACGCACGGATTTTTTCGAGAGCTAAGGACTTATTCATAGTTAAAAGAATTAAATCAAATATACAAGAATCAATGGTTTATCCGACTTCAAAGGAAAATTTTACCTTTTCTTTTTTTCAGACAACAGTTTATCCGCCTTAGTAAAGTCTGGTATTCCATACCCCATTTCAGCAGTTGGAGTTGTTGCATTATTACTTGAAGCTTCCACAGCACGCATAATTAATTCTGGTTTCAGATATTTGTATTTTTGCATAAGACAAGCCAAGGCTCCGCACATTATTGGGCTTGAAAATGAGGTTCCACTTGCATTCGTTACTGATCCAGAAGCATTAATTACTGCAGAATAAGAACCAAGTGCCATCACATTGGGTTTAATTCTTCCATCGGATGTTGGACCCACTGAGCTAAATGCAACTCGTTCATCTAATTTATTCGTAGCGCCGATAGAAAAAACTTTTTCAGCATCTGCTGGTGCCCCAATGTATTTCCAAGAATCATTTCCAGAATTCCCTGCACTATTTACCACTAGAATTCCTTTCGAAACGGCGATATTTGCACCTCTAGAAATCAAGGCTGTTTTACCATTCATGTCAGCATATGTATAACTGCCATTATTTTTATCAAACTTGGTATAGCCTAAGGAACTATTAATTAAATCAGCACCAACACTATCGGCAAATTCAGCACCTGAAACCCAATTATATTCCTCTGATACTGTTTCTGAACCAGTTTCTTCCGTTCTTAAAAGATAGTAGGAGGCAAATGGAGCAGTACCTAGAATTTTATTTTCAACATATCCAGCCATGCAACCTAGGACCATCGTGCCATGTTCACCGTCACCATATACTTCTGTTTCATTTCCCGCAAAATCAAACGTGCCAAGTATGCGATTTGCTTGTCGCAAATGATGAAAGGCTTCAATTTTATCTACATTACTGAATCCGCCATCCAATACTGCAATTACGACGTCTTGTCCAAGATTATTTTGCTGATGTAATTCGTTTAGCTTAAGTGATTTAACCTGAAAATCAGCTGATCCATATTGAATTGATTTTAAATCAATTTTGGAACAATCATTTCCGGCTGTGGAAGGAGAAAAAACGCGATTGCTCGTGGATTTAGGGGGTTTACCAGTATAAATCAATTTAATTTCCCTTACATAACTTGGAAGCTTGATTGTTTTACGCCAGGAACTGTCTGTGGTTTGAATAACAACAAAATTTAGCCATTTGGATTTATTCAATACTAAAGCACTAGGAATCAATTTTTTAATTTCTTCAACATATTTAGGATTTACCGGCAAATCTGTCTTAGATATTTTTATACCCATCCGATTTTTTCGCTCAATGGCTCGCTTTGATAAATAAGCTTCTGGTTGATTGACTGAATATGGATTGTTAATTCCTTTTTTTTTAAAGAAAATTGCATATTTATAAACCTCTTGGCTTTGAAGAGTTGAAATCGTACAGAATAAAAGAAGAACAGTAAGCGCGGATTTGATTGTCATATAATGATGATTTGAAGATGAAAATCAACCTGATTATTCGTCATCATCCTCCTCTTCCGGTTTATCATAATCGTCTTCTTCTTCATCGTCTTCAACATCATCATCCTTTAAATCTGGTGCTTTTTCATCCAATTCTTCTTCAAAATCATCGTCTTCGTCATCTGCCACCGATTTTGGTTTACCCATAACTTTGTTGATTTTCACCAAATAAATCACCTCTTCCGTTTCCCAAATTAAGGCATCCAGAATTTCTCCAGTTGGCGTTTTAATCGATGTTAAATGATTAATATAACCATCAGGAAATTCCCTTAAAATTTGTTTTTTTTGTTCAATCGTCAGTTTATCGTAACTAATAATAGATCTTCTTTTTGACATTTTTATCGTTCATTAAAATTTCTCGGTGGCAAAATTAATGGATTTGTTCACTCTTCAAAATCTTTCTAAAAAATCTATGAAAAACTTTTCAACCTTTAATGGTTAGCAATTAAGGATAGATTATTCAACGCGTTTCTAATTATTGCTTTTCGGTTGTTTAAAGCGCCACAAACCACTGTGTAATTCCACCCAAGTTCAATTATTTTTTGCTCATAAAAATTAAACAATTGGCCACGTTCGTGTTCAGATTCGCGCAATTCATCGGGTTCCCAAGGAATATCCGGTTTACACAAAAAATAATGGTTGAATTGTTGGTTGTGAACAGCGGATGCAATAAATGAATCGCAAGAGTTATATTTCCACAGACTCCAAATTTGCAGCACCAACATTTCTGTATCTGCAATTAGCGGACTTGACCCGGTGTTTTTGTCCCATTCCTTCAATTGGCCCTTTGCTATTTCCGTAAGGTCTTTTTGATAATACCTCTCTTTTTTTTCTAGGTATTTTCTCGCAAATTCATCACAACAAACTGCTGACAGCTCTTCTGATAACCACTTTGCCAAGGTTGTTTTTCCACTTGATTCTGGGCCAGTAAAGGCAATTTTCAGTTTATTCACTCGATTCAATTTCTTTCCTCCAATTTAAATATCCCCAAAAAGACACTATGAAATAGGCGCTGAATAGCACTACTGAAAAATAGAGCGCTTGATATGCAAAAAGATAAATGCTCAACACATTAATTGCCATCCAAATTATCCAGTTTTCTACTCTTTTTTCAGTTGTTAGATAGGTTGCAATTATACCAAAGGCGCTAATTAGAGCATCCAAATATGGCAGTACTTGATTTGATTTACTAAATAAATAACCCAAAATCATTGAAGCAACTAGTCCGCTCACCAAAATAATTAAACGATTTTTGTTTGAAATGGCTCTTATTGATATACCCTTCATTTTCCAACGAAAGAAACCAAACACACCAACCAATGCATAAATTGCTTGAAGCCCTGTTTGTATATATAGTTCATTGGTAAAACAAACCTCAATGTAAATTAGTGAAGATACAAAACCGAAAAACCAGCCAATAGGCCTTTTCTGTACAATTAAAATGATGTATAAAAAACCGAAAAGGGCAGCTAGAATCTCAAGATAACTAATCACCTAATAAAGCAAGTGTTTTTTTGTAGTGTTTCTCCAACCCGCCTGACTTTCATAATCAACGAAATAAATTTTAATATCTGCTTGGCTTTCGTAATCAACAAAATAAAGTTTTTTCTTAGCTTGACTTTCATAATCGACAAAAAACCATTTTCCGTCATTACTACCTGCTTGGCTATCATATTTCACTTTATATACTTTTAAATCGGCTTGGCTTTCATATTTTACAACAAACACTTTTACGTTAGCTTGACTTTCATATTTTACCGTGTACATTTTTTGGGCCATGGAAAAGCTTGCACCTGAAATAGCAAGCAATAAAAAAAAGAAGTTTTTCATAATACAAAATTAAATCAGTTAATAAATTCAGATTTAAAGTTACGGTAAATTAATTACTTGCTGTACAAAAAACCCAATAATATCCATACTCACTGTTTTCATCGTGATATACTCCGATACCAACTTTAGTTGCGGCTTCATTAAACATATTGGCATAATGACCCGGACTATTGAACCATTGATTATAGGTTTCATCGGCCGTGGAATTACCGGCAGCTATATTTTCGGTATTTCCTCCTTGTGGGTAAAACAAGGCAATGCGTTCAAATGCACCAATTGATTTGGATAATTTTCCATTTACCTTATTGTGTGTCGTGTGATCAAAATAATTTTCTTTCGCCATATCCCGTGCATGGTAGCGAGCAGCACGAACCAAATTAGGGTCAATAGAAAGAGGTTGAAGATTTTGGGACAATCGAGCTTCATTCAGTTGATCAATTAGTTTTTGTTCTTCCGCTTCATTAATTGATAAAAATTGTTCCTTACCCGTTGGCTTTAAAGCAAAATTTATCTTAGTTGATTCTGTTTTAATTGATGGAAATACATGAGTCGGGGCAGTAAAACTAGTTTTAGTTTCATTGATTGTCTTTTTTGGCATTTCAACTTGCTTTAATTCCACCAATTCAACAGGCACCTCTGAAAAGAATTTGGAAGCTTTATCTTTTAATTTTTTGAATCTAGAATCATTCTTTTCAGCTTTTAACTTAGTTAAGCAGGCAACCACTTTTTCGCGCAATAGTTCCTTCTTGGTTACCCAATCAGTTTGTGTTAAAAGGAATTCACCCGCTTTTTTTTCAAAAGACGAACCCGTACTTATAGCACTTCCTAAAATGGTAGCTTGGTCTTTTGCTGCCTTTGATAAATCAGATTTTTTACTATATACCAAAAACTGAAAATAATAAGGAGAAGCCAAATTCTTATCCCTCGCATTAATTTTCTTGGCTAACAAGAATGCTTTTTCTGTATTTTTATCATACAGTTTATTCAACCGTTTAAAGGTTCTCTCTTCTTTACTCAAAAGAAAAGGAAAAACTAGTAACAAAATTCCGAATTTCATGGTGCTGATTTTAAGGTTATTACCCTACAACCTAAACCTGAAATTTTGTTACACTTTTAATTAAGATAAAGCCACTTTTTCTATTTCAGTATCTAAATATTCTTGTACTATATCAATCGCATTATCAATTACATCGCTCAGAGCAGTAATAAAGGTTCCTTCTTCAGCAATTGAAATAGCGTGGTGAATTGCTTCAACCTCAAGTGTAACAACCTCATAGGTCACGGACGAATCGGTTTCTTTGATGCCATCTAAAATGAGGTTAATTATCTCATCCTCGGTTCTACCCCGAAGGTGTTTTTCTTGCCTGATAATTATATGATCAAACATTCTAGCGGCGATTCGAGCACACTCTTTAATGTCTTCATCTCTTCTATCCCCAACGCCTGAAATAATTCCAATTTTTCGTGTGGCATCTACTGATTGAAGGAAATCTTCAATTCCGCGGTAACCACTTGGGTTGTGTGCAAAATCAATCATTACCTTGAATTTAGAGAATTCGAAAATATTCAATCTGCCTGGTGTTTGAGCAGCGCTCGGTAAAAAAGTGTTTAAGGATAATTTTATATCTTCTGTTTTGAAACCCCACAAATAAGAAGCTAAAGTTGCGGCTAATGCATTGGCAATCATAAATTTAGCCTTTCCATTAACAGTTAACGGCACATGAGTAATGCGTTCAACCCTAATTTTCCAATCGCCTTTTTTAATCGTAATAAATCCATTTTCGGCAATTGCAGCAATCCCTCCTTTATTGCAGTGGTCCGAAATAACTGGGTTGTTCTCATCCAAACTGAAATAAGCAACATTGCAACTCAAAGATTTTGCGATTTCAACACATTTTTCATC
>CAMBBW010000050.1 GCA_945863425.1 Lishizhenia tianjinensis | reverse complement strand
AACCTTTCTGCCCAGTTCAAAACCAAATCAGGACTCCATTTTTCTCCATATGGATTCCCAAAACCCATAGAGATATAGAGAACCAATTTTTTATTTGATTGAACTACACTTGTTTGAATAGCTTCTAATCGTTTCAGCGTTTCTTCGATACTAGAATTCGTATTCCTTTTTTGAAACTCTTCCGAAATCGAAAATGGAAAGCCCAAATAATTAATTTCATCAAAGGCACACGCTTCGTTTGCTCCTCGCTCATTTGCTACAATTGCCAATAATTTGGTATTTGTTTCCAGATTTAATTTGGACAACACCTCAGCTGTATCTCTCATTTGAGGAATCGCATTCGGTGAAACAAAACTCCCAAAATCTATCGTATCGAACCCACAATCAATTAACTGATTGATGTAGTTTATTTTATGCTGTGTAGGAATAAACTCATGAATTCCTTGCATTGCGTCTCTTGGACATTCAGTAATTTTTATTTTATTTTCAAGCATTCCGTTTAATTATGGCTTGATTAATTTCTTTGATTAAACTTGGTCCTTCGTATATAAATCCAGTATAAAGTTGTACTAACGAAGCTCCTGCTTCAAGTTTATCAATAGCATCTTTTGCACTGTGAATTCCGCCAACTCCAATTATAGGAATTCGACCATTTGATTTTGTATGAATGTATTGAATAACTTCTGTTGATCTTGATTTTAATGGTTTCCCAGACAAACCACCAGCACCTATTTTTTGCAATTCATTATCCGAAGCGGTTAATCCAGAACGATCTATTGTTGTATTGGTAGCCACAATTCCTGCTAATTTGCACGTTTCTACTACCTCGATAACATCATCCAATTGTTGATTTGTTAAGTCTGGTGCAATTTTCAATAAAATCGGTTTTGGATTTTCTTTTAATTGATTTTCATCTTGTAATCGCATCAACAGTTTAGTCAATGGACCTTTTTCTTGTAATTCTCTTAAATTCGGCGTATTGGGTGAAGAGACATTGACTACAAAATAATCAACAAAGGGATAAAGAGAATTAAAACAAATCACATAATCGGAATCAGCATTTTCATTGGATGTAATTTTGTTTTTACCAATATTTCCTCCAATTATTATGTCCGTTTGGCGGATTTTCAGGTGGTGAATAACTTCTTCTATTCCACCGTTATTAAAACCCATTCGATTAATAATTGCATTGTCTGATTTCAAACGAAATAAACGAGGCTTTGGATTCCCTTCTTGAGCCAATGGGGTAACAGTACCGATTTCGATAAATCCAAAACCAAGATTCGAGAAATCGTTGTAATAAGCAGCATTTTTATCAAAACCAGCAGCTAAACCCACCGGATTATTGAAGCTTAAACCAAAAACATTTGTTTTTAATAAATTATCATTTACCGAAAAAAACGAACGTAACAATTGTTTTAAACCAGGAACTTTCAGAAAAAAATGCAATAGATCGGCTGCAATATAATGAGCCTTTTCAGGGGAGAAAAGAAACAAAAAGTGACGAATTAATTTATACAAGGAGCAACTAATTCTATACTTTGTATCTACCTCTTGGCTTAATTCCGTTTTTAGATCGTTGACGGCCGTAATCTTTAAAAGTAAGATTTCTGGTGATAATTAAATTCAAGTGATAATAGGCATCTTTTTGTTTGGAATCTCCACGTTGATTACCAGGAGCAAAATAAGGACTTCCTACTGATGGATTTGAAAAATAAGCTGCAGCTTCAGTTGAAAATGAAGCTGGATCGGCATACACAGTGCTTACATCATCCATGTAATCTGAAAAAGTTTTAACATACGCAATTTCAGCACCAACTCTCCAAACTCGACCGACTCCAACTCTGAAACCTACACCCATTGGTAAAGTCATGGTAAATGGCCGATATGCTTTCGCTTGTCCTTCTGTTTTCATTGGACGTAAATTCATCCAGGTACCATCTTTGAATTGCGCCTGTGGGTTGAAATAACACAAACCAAGTCCTCCGAAAATATAATATTGTTCGTTTCTATTCGTTTTATGTTTTTTACCCGGTAAATTAAAACGGGAACCAAAACGTTCCGTGGCGTAAAAAATAAATTCTAGTCGTTGTTGGATTTCAATATTCATTGAGCGAAAATGTAAATCACGTGCATTTCTAACTGGCTCTTGACTATATTTATCATCCCCCTTTAAATTAAACACACACAAGCTAGTTGTAGTTGCAAAATAAGGATGAAAACGTTGTCTGTAACCCAGCCATCCCGCATAACCTGTTGACGGCCAGTCAATGTCTTTCAAACTATAATCTTTTCCAACAGTGTAAGAACCACCTAAATCACCATTAAATTGAGTGGCTCCAAAACCAATTTGCAATTCTTTTTTATTTAAAGACCAATTGCTTTGAGAATTGAAATTAGTATGCTGAGCCATCGAAATCGATGCCGAAACAGACATGAAAATGATCGAAAAAATACCTATTTTAATCTTCATGAGTATTCAATTTAGTTGAAACGTCACGAAGTTAGAATAAATAAGCTAAAAAAACTAAGGAAATGGTAAAAAAACCATCAAATTAAACGGTTAAAAAACATAATAATCACTTATTTCACAAAAAAAATCAAAAATAATGAGGCAAAGCCTACAATTCCGTAAAACCAAGGGTTTACTAAAATTGCAGGCTTTGACCTATAAAAATCTTTGAGTACTTTGTTAAAATTTTGTTTTGAGTTGATTTCCGTTTTTGATGGAACGTGTCCATTTACAATAATTTTAATCTTTTGCATATCACTCGATTTTAGTAAAAATTTGTTTCAGTTTATTCAACGCTCTAAAAGTTTTAACCTTCGCATTATTTTCAGTCATATCAGTTAATTCTCCTATTTCTCGAAAAGATCTTTTTTCAAAAAAACGCATTTCAATCAATTCCAAATGGTTTGCTTTAAGACGCGTTAAGGCCTCCAAAAGTTTCGTTCTATTAATTTCTGAATCGTCTTCCAGAAATTCATCCATCATATGACCGATAATAACCTTATCTAATCGAACCGTTCTTTCTCCTTTTTTATCGCGAAAAGATTGATTAAGCTCACTTTTAGCAATACGAAACAACCAAGAAGAAAAAGGCAACCCTCTAAACTCATAACGATGTAAATTTGAAAGTGCTTTAACAAAAACCATTGAAGTGATATCATGAACAGTTTCTATATCATCCATTCGTTTGTAAATGTATCTAAAAATCGGTTCGTAGTACTTGCGATACAATGGTCCAAATTTCTCAGGATTTTGCTTTGCTTTTTCAATCTGAATTCTCTCTTCTTCCAGAAGAAAGTTATTCATGTGATAACTTGGGTTTAACATAATTAAGGTTTTTTTGGTTTAGTACCGCCAGCTTGCAGACCGGAGATAAATTAAGTAACGCGAAAGCATAGAATAAATAACACTTATTATTAAAAAAAAATTAATTTTGTTTGAAATGCTTAATTTTAAAAGGTTGCAGGATTTAAACTAATTTCACAAAAGGCCTAAAATGAAGAGTATCGAGCAATTTTTCACATCCATTGATCCTGTTTTAGCAGCGTTAATAGCCACTACCTTCACTTGGTTAGTTACAGCATGTGGAGCAGCACTTGTTTTTTTCTTTAAAACCATACATCGCGGAATACTTGATGCCATGCTTGGATTCACTGGAGGAGTAATGGTTGCCGCTAGTTTTTGGTCCCTTCTAAATCCAGCAATAGAATTATCCGAAAAACAATTCCCAAGCATGCCATGGATGCCTGCAGCTGTTGGATTTCTTACCGGAGCATTATTTCTGTTTTTTCTTGATAAGAAACTCCCACATTTACACCTAAATTTCAAGGAAGACGAGACAGAAGGCGTTAAAACCCAATTGCACAAAACAACCTTATTAGTTCTTGCTATCACACTTCACAATATTCCAGAGGGGTTAGCTGTTGGTGTTTTATTTGGTGCAGCTGCACAAGGCATTGATGGAGCAACATTTTCAGCGGCTATCGCATTAACGATCGGCATTGGAATTCAAAACTTTCCGGAAGGATTTGCTGTTGCAATGCCATTAAGAAGAGCTGGAGCTACCAGATTTAAAAGTTTTTGGTACGGCCAATTATCGGCTATTGTTGAGCCAATCGCTGGCGTAATTGGCGCATTAGCCGTAGTTTACATTCAACCCATTCTACCATTTGCACTAGCTTTTGCTGCAGGAGCAATGATTTTTGTTGTTGTTGAGGAGGTTATTCCCGAAACGCAGCGCGACAAATACACGGACCTTGCCGTATTGGGCTTTATCGGTGGATTTGTAGTTATGATGATTCTTGATGTTGCTTTAGGATAGCTTATTTTGTTGTGTTTTGCAACATTGGGACGAATCTAAACGTTCCAAATTCTTCAATCGATATTTCATTTTCAGAAACTTTTGTCACTCTTTGCATCAATTGACTTTCCCCTTCACCAACTGGAACAACCATTTTTCCTCCAATTTTCATTTGTTGAATCAACATTTTTGGAATTTCTGGCGCTCCACATGTAATTAACACTTTATCAAATGGTTGATACATATTGAGTCCCTTGTAACCATCTCCGTAAAATTGTTTCGGATGAAAACCAAATTGATTAATAATTTCTTTGGAACTTAAATACAGTTCTTTTTGCCTTTCCACTGTGAACACGCGCAACCCAAGCTCACACAAAATACAAGTTTGAAACCCTGAACCGGTACCAATTTCCAATACTTTTTCACCTTTTTCGAGTTCCAATAATTGAGTTTGAAATGCTACTGTGTAGGGATGCGAAATTGTTTGACCAGCTCCAATTTGAAAAGCTATGTTCGTATATGCTTTTTCTAAAAATGCAAGATCTAGAAAAAAATGGCGTGGAATTGCGTTAAAAGCTACTAAAACACGTTCATCAATGATGCCCATTTGACGTAATTCATCAATCAACTTCTTCCGTAATCCTTTGTGTCTATGATTATCTTGCATCTCACAAAAATACAGACTCTAAGCTAGATTATAAAAGCGAATTATAAACAGTTTAATGTTGAAATTCTTTACAACTTTTCCCCGCCAAGTTATTTATTACTTAATAGAGTGAACCATTTGGTTATTGAGTCAAATTCTACTATTATTCTAAAATCATTGGGACTTCCATTACTAATACCTGGGAAGATGTTATTGCGGAATAATTTAATTCTTTAGTATCCCAAACACCTAATGCATCCCTTTCCGATAATTCTATGTCATCTATTCGAATAGTTCCATTCAGTAAGAATGAATATATGCCATTTCCTGCTTTTTTCAATGTATATTTCAATTCTTTTCCTGGTTCAATCTGCGCAATATGAAACCATGCATCTTGATGAATCCACACACCAGCATCTGTAGGATCAGGAGATAGAATTTGTTGAAATTGACCCAAACTGTCTTCTTTTAATAAACTAAGTTGGTCATACCTTGGTTGTACATTTCTTTTATTCGGGAAAAGCCAGATTTGCAAAAATTTTACCGGATTGTTTTTGCTATTATTAAATTCAGAATGTTGTATACCTGTTCCAGCACTCATCACTTGAATATCTCCATTCTTGATAATTGTGCTGTTGCCCATACTATCTTTATGTTCTAAATCTCCTTCCAATGGTATGCTAATGATTTCCATATTATCATGCGGATGAGTGCCAAAACCCATTCCGGGAGCAACAAAATCATCATTCAAAACACGCAAAACCCCAAAATGCATTCTTTCCGGATTATAATAATTTGCAAAACTGAATGTATGCTTGCTTTTTAACCATCCATGGTCCGCACTTCCGCGCGAGTTTGACTTATACAAAATTTTATTTTCCATAATTTTTGAATCCTCCGGTGGTAAGTGATTAAAGCCAAGAATTTTCAAGTTATCGAGTTCAGAAATATTATTTTCGATCAACTTCGCAGCCACTCCACTTGTTGCCAAAATTGCAGTTCCTAATAACCCTTTCTTTAAAAAGTCTTTTCTATCCATATTACTTATTCTAGTACAAGTTTATACTAAATTTTTCTCTAAATCATTAACCTAAGTCAAGAAATTGATTTTCATAACTTGATTCTAAGTAAACTTTTTCTAGTGCTCTAAATTAATTAAATATTCAACTTTGGTGCATTCATGATTCTTGAAATTTTACGAGTTTATTTGATAATCAGAAAGTAGACACAAAATCTAATCCTATATTTGTAAAAAAGAGCGAATGATACTAAAAACAATCTTAGAAAACGGAGTTCTAACAGTTGCATTTAATCGGCCCGAAGTCTTCAATTCTTTCAATAAAGAAATGGCCATCAGTTTGCAAAACATTTTAAATGACGCTGAAAGCAACGAATTAATCAGAGCCATTGTTCTCACAGGTGAAGGAAAAGCTTTTTGTGCTGGACAAGATTTGGCGGAGGCTACCGATCCCAATGGGCCTGAATTACAAACGATAGTTAGAGATCATTATAATCCAATTATTCTAAAATTACGATCCATTGAAAAACCAATTGTTGCTGCTGTAAATGGCGTTGCTGCAGGTGCAGGCGCAAATATTGCCTTGGCATGTGATCTTGTGATTGCTAAAGAAAGTGCTTCATTTATCCAAGCTTTCAGTAAAATTGGATTAATTCCAGATTCAGGTGGAACTTTTATCTTACCGCGAATTATTGGCATGCAAAAAGCCCTAGCTCTTATGATAACAGGAGAGAAAGTTAGTGCAAATCAAGCCATGGCGATGAATATGATTTATAAATCAATTTCGGATGACCTTTTTGAAGATGAAGTAAAAAAATTAGCAATTGGTCTCGCTCAAATGCCAACAAAAGGAATTGGACTTACAAAGCGAGCGTTAAATCAAAGTTGGGATAACACATTGCAAGAACAATTGAATTTAGAAGAGCTTTTACAAACAGAAGCTGGAAAAACGGAAGATTTCAAAGAGGGAGTATCCGCTTTTCTTGAAAAAAGGAAACCAGTTTTTAACGGTAAATAATAAATATGAAAATAGGTGTAATTGGATCTGGAACAATGGGAAGCGGAATCGCTCAAGTGGCTGCACAGAATGGTCATTTGGTTTATCTAATTGACACCTCCCAACAAGCATTGGACAAAGCAAAAACCAACCTTTCACAGACTTTAAATCGGTTAGTTGATAAAGAAAAAATAACGTCAGAACAAGCCATTCAGATTGGCTCATCCATACAATATTCTACAGATTTGAACGATTTATCTCCTTGCGGTTTAGTGATTGAGGCAATTGTAGAAAATTTAACCATCAAACATGAATTATTAAAAAAACTAGAAACGGTTGTAAGCAATGACTGTGTTTTAGCGAGTAATACTTCGTCTCTTTCGATTGCTTCGTTGGGCGCCGTTCTCAATAATTCTGATCGCATAATTGGAATCCATTTTTTCAATCCCGCACCAATAATGCCTCTGGTTGAAATTATTCCAGCTGTTCAAACAAGTGAGTTAGTTCTAGAATCAATTACTAAACTTATTCAAACTTGGGGCAAAACTGGAGTGATTTGTAAAGACACTCCCGGATTTATTGTTAATAGAGTCGCAAGGCCATTTTACGGAGAAGCATTAAGAATCTATGAAGAAGGAATAGCCGATTTTGCTACCATTGACTGGGCAATGACTCATTTCGGCGGATTTAAAATGGGTCCATTTACGTTAATGGATTACATTGGTAATGACGTCAATTATTCCGTCACAGAATCGGTTTTCGAATCCTTTTATTTCGATCCACGTTTTAAACCAAGTTTCACTCAGAAAAGGCACAAAGAAGCTGGTTATTTTGGACGGAAATCTGGTAGGGGTTATTACGACTATACTGAAGGTGTAGAATGGCCTATGCCGAATGAAAATGAGGAAATTGGAATACTTATTTTTAATCGAATTCTTGCCATGTTAATCAATGAAGCTATCGACGCAGTATTGATGCAAGTTGGTACAACTGAAGCAATTGATTTAGCAATGACCAAAGGCGTAAATTATCCAAAAGGCTTGTTAAAATGGGCTGATGAAATTGGATTGCCGAAAGTACTAGAGCAACTTGAAGAGTTATTCTCAACTTATGGAGAAGATAGATATCGACCAAATGCTCTATTAAGAAAAATGGTCAAGGAGCAGAAGAGCTTTTATTAAATAATTGTGTTTTTTAAGGGGATTTGCCCCAGTTTTTTAAAGTATTTGGAGTTCATGGATTCCTCTAAAATCATTAAATGTTCAATTCGATGACAATCCGTACCCACAAAATCTATCGCTTGAACATCGATTAAGGCCTCCGCTTGTTTTTTAATTGCAGGACCATAATTTCCAGACAACGAGTTCAAATTTAATTGGATATTAATTCCTTTTTCTCGCCATTCAATTGCTTGATCTATATTCCCCAAATAATACATATACCGTTCAAAATGAGCCACAACAACACGATAACCCATGGTTTTTAAATCAAAAAAAACTTTATCTACATATTGTGGAGGAGTATGAAATCCAAATTCAATAAGCACGTAATTATCACCAAAAGTGAGTAATTCTTTGTTTTTGATAAGGGGGATTAATGTTTCATCAAAATAATACTCCGCTGCAGCATCCAATTGAATTTTCATTCCCAATCGCTTCATTTCATTTCGAACTTTCTCAAGGCCATTTAATATAATTTCAGGCGTATTTGGATATGAGTCAGACATTATGTGGGGTGTTGTAATCACTTTTGAATAACCCATACTCTCAAACTTTGCCAACATAGCAATGGTTTCATCCATAGATTGAGACCCATCGTCAATTCCAGGAATGAGATGACTATGCATATCAGTCTTTATTCGAGCTAAATCAAAGTCAGGTAGTTCTTCCTCTTTTTTTCCAAACAATCGGTTTAAAAACCCCATTCGCTTAACGATTTAAATACATTTGATCATAATATTCTTGGTACGATCCACTCGTTACTTTTTCAACCCAATCTTGATTTTCTAAATACCAATCCACCGTTTTTGATAATCCTTCTTCAAATAGAATGGAAGGTTTCCACCCTAATTCATGCTCTAGCTTTGTAGCATCAATAGCATAGCGTTTATCGTGTCCTGCTCGATCGGTTACATAGGTAATTAACTTTTCAGACTCACCTATTTCACGACCTAATTTTTCATCCATCAAATTGCATAAGAATTTAACGAGTTCAATATTTGTCCACTCGTTTAATCCACCAACATTGTATGATTCTCCTACTCTACCGCGGTGAAAAATTGCATCGATCGCGCTAGCATGATCTTCTACCCATAACCAATCCCGAATATTATCGCCCTTGCCATAAACAGGAAGGGGTTTATTATGTTGAATATTATGAATCATTAAAGGAATTAGCTTCTCAGGGAAATGATGACTGCCGTAGTTATTGGAACAATTAGACATTTTCACTGGAAGACCATAGGTATGATAAAATGCTCTGACAAAATGATCAGAAGAAGCTTTTGAAGCAGAATAAGGACTGCGTGGATCATAAGAAGTTGACTCAGTAAATAGACCTTCGTCACCCAAACTTCCATAAACCTCATCCGTTGATACATGATGGAAAACATGGTTATCAGATCCTTTCCAGTAATCTTTCGCAATTTGTAGCAGATTAACTGTACCAACCACATTTGTCATTACAAAATCCATTGGGCCTTCTATAGAACGATCGACATGTGATTCAGCTGCTAGGTGAATTACATCGGTAATTTGAAAATTTGCAAACACTGCGCGAATTGCATCAGCATCAGTAATATCTACTCTTTCAAACCGATAATTCGGAAGAGAATCCACATCAGAAAGATTTTGTAAGTTTCCGGCGTAGGTTAGTTTATCTAAATTTACGATTAAGTAATTTGGATAATGTTTTAGTAATCTTCGAATGACATGAGAACCAATAAATCCAGCTCCACCTGTAACTAAAACTCGTTTTGAATAATTTTCCATATTACAAACTCCAATATTCTAATTCATGAATTTTGTCTTTGTAAATTCCTTTTACATCCACAAAGATGCCCTTTCCGTCTTTTAAAAGACCTTTAAAATAATTTTCATTAAGCCCAATATATTCTTTATGGTTTACTGCCACAATAATTGCATCATAATCATTGGCAGCAGCGGAAATTAACGGCACACCGTACTCATGTTGCATTTCGGCAGAATCAGCATGTGGATCAATCATGTCAACATGTACTTGAAATGATTTAAATTCATTCACAATATCAATAACTTTTGAATTACGAATATCACTCACATCTTCTTTGAATGTTGCCCCCATGATCAAAACTTTGGCTTCCTGAATGATTTTACCTTGAGCAATGATTTTTTTCACTGTTTGCTTGGCGATATAAAATCCCATTGAGTCATTTACGTATCGACCACTCGTAATTACTTTTGAATGATAACCAGCTTGTTGTGCTTTGTGTGTTAGATAATATGGATCAACACCAATACAATGTCCACCAACTAATCCCGGACGAAAAGGCAAGAAATTCCATTTGGTTCCTGCTGCCTCCAACACATCAAACGTATTGATTTTTAGCTTATTGAAAATAATAGACAATTCATTGATTAAGGCAATATTTACATCTCGTTGCGTGTTCTCAATAATTTTTGCTGCTTCGGCCACTTTAATTGTAGGAGCTCTGTGAACGCCGGCTGCCACAACTAACTCGTATGTTTTTGCTATTTGTTCCAATGATTCATCACAACATCCAGAAGCAACTTTAATTACATTTTGCAAGGTGTGTTCTTTATCTCCCGGATTAATTCTTTCAGGAGAATAACCAACTTTAAAATCTTGTTTAAATTTCAATCCTGAAATTTCTTCCAACACAGGAATACAATCTTCTTCCGTACATCCAGGATAAACGGTTGATTCATATACCACATAATCTCCCGCTTTCAATACTTGTCCAACAGTTTTACTTGCACCAAGTAATGGTTTCAAATCTGGTAAATTCGCATCGTCAATTGGCGTTGGCACCGCAATAATGAAAAAATTCACATCCCGTAAATCTTCAATATTTGCTGAAAAAGTAATGTCACAACCATCAAAATCTGACGCTACCAACTCATTACTTGGATCAATTTTGTTTTTCATCATATCAACACGCTGCTGATTGATATCGAATCCAACGACCTTAATTTTTCGGGCAAATTCTAATGCAATTGGCAATCCCACATACCCCAAACCGATTACCGCCAATTTGGCTTCCTGATTGACCAAGCGATCATAAATTAAATTACTCATATTATTTAGTATAGATTAGTTGTTCATTTCTAACTTTGTAGATACGCTCGATAATATCTACCACTTTCAACCCTTCCAATGCATTCGTGGTTGGTGAAGTTCTACCTTTCAAGGTATCAATAACGTTTGAAATCACATAATTATGGTTAGCTGCAGAGCCTTTATATGGTCCATAATCATTGGCAGGATTTGATTCTTTCAGTGTTGGCATTTCATAACCAGTGATATTACAAACCTCTACTTCATTCATATATTGACCACCAATTTTCACGCTTCCATTTTTACCAATAATGGTCATTGAAGACTCCAAATTTTGATTGGCAACAGCCGTGGAATAATTCAAGGATCCCATACCACCATTAATAAAATTGAAATTCACAAATCCCGAATCTTCAAAATCTGTTGTGTCTTTGTGATTAAAATCAGCAAATTTCCCTTGTATATTGTCAATATCACCAAAAAGCCAATACATAATGTCGATGAAGTGAGAAAACTGAGTGTACAACGTACCGCCATCCAAATCTTGGGTTCCTTTCCAACCACCTGCTTTGTAATAGCGCTCGTCTCTGTTCCAATAACAATTTAATTGAACCATATATATATCGCCAAGAATTCCATTGGAAACAACTGATTTTATCCATTCTGATGGCGGTGAATATCTATTTTGCATAACACAAAATACTTGTCGAGAAACTTGAAGTGCTTTAAAAATTAACTCTTCACAACTACTTTTAGATAAGCCCATTGGTTTTTCACAAACAACATGTTTTTTAGCTTCCAACGCTTTCAAAGATTGTTCAGCATGCAATCCATTAGGTGTACAAACATTTACAACATCAAACTCAAGTCCGCTTGCAAGTAGCTCTTCTACCGTGGTAAAAAAAGGAACGTCAAAATCTGCAACACCACATTCCTCTTTAGAGCGAACATCCACCATTGCAACTAATTCACCTTCAGCATCTCTTCGAATCATCTCAGCATGGCGTTTTCCAATATGGCCAGCACCAACGACTGCAAATTTTATTTTATTTCCGTTAGTCATATAATATTTTTCTTACTTGATTATCAATTAGTTCATATTTGTCATTTGATTCAGGACAAATTGCTATTCCACTTTCATCAAAATTTAAGCGATGTCCATATTCACTCATCCAACCAATTTGTCGTGCTGGGTTCCCAACAACCAATGCATAAGCAGGAATGTGTTTAGTTACGACCGACCCTGCACCTATAAAGGCATATTCACCAATATCATGTCCACAAACAATCGTAGCGTTCGCTCCAATACTTGCTCCTTTCTTAACTATTGTTTTGGAATATTGTCCTCTTCTATTGACACCACTTCGCGGATTGGTTACATTGGTAAAAACCATGGAGGGCCCTAAAAAAACATCGTCCTCACAAACAACTCCCGTATAAAGAGAAACATTGTTTTGGACTTTCACATTATTACCCAAAATAACCTCAGGAGAAACAACAACATTTTGACCAATATTACAATTTTCACCTAAAACACAGTTCGACATAATATGCGAAAAATGCCAGATTTTTGTGCCTTCTCCAATGGTACAACCATCGTCAACAATCGCTGATTCGTGTGCAAAATATCCCATTACTTTATTATGTATTTATCAAAATTATAATGATCTGTTTCCTCAAGCTCGTCCTTTGTTAATGTTTGAAAATAGGCATAGGTTCTTTTTAACCCTTCATCCCGCTCTATTTTTGGTTCCCAATTTAATAAAGCTCTTGCTTTTGAAATATCCGGCTGTCGTTGTTTGGG
Source organism: Lishizhenia tianjinensis (assembly GCA_945863425.1). GTDB lineage: Bacteria > Bacteroidota > Bacteroidia > Flavobacteriales_D > Crocinitomicaceae > UBA952. Next base: position 1,971 of record CAMBBW010000050.1, on the reverse strand, counting down.
GTCATCAACCGGTAAGTCTTTATAAATGACCTTTTGAGAAGTACCTGTCAATTTTATTATTTCTTCTGCAAACTGCGAAATTGTAATTTCAGATGGATTACCCACATTAACAGGTTGAGCATAGTCTGAATGAAGCAAACGAACAATTCCCTCTACTAAATCATCCACATAACAAAACGATCGCGTTTGAGATCCATCTCCAAAAATAGTGAGGTCTTCACCTCTCAGAGCCTGGCCAATAAAAGCAGGGAGAACGCGACCATCATTTAGCCTCATGCGAGGACCATATGTATTGAAAATTCGCACTATTCTCGTCTCTATTCCATGGAAATTATGGTAAGCCATTGTGATTGCCTCCTGAAAACGTTTTGCTTCATCGTAAACACCACGCGGACCAACAGGATTAACGTTACCCCAATATGATTCCGTTTGTGGATGGACAGTTGGATCGCCATAAACTTCAGAAGTTGATGCAATTAAAACACGCGCTCCTTTTGCTTTGGCCAAGCCTAAACAATTATGAATGCCCAAAGAACCAACTTTCAGTGTTTGAATAGGGATCTTCAGGTAATCAATTGGACTTGCTGGAGAAGCAAAATGAAGAATAAAATCTAATTTTCCAGGAACGTGAATGAACTTAGATACATCATTATTATAAAATTCAAATTGCTCTAATTTGAAAAGATGTTCAATATTTTTTAAATTACCTGTAATTAAGTTATCCATTCCGATAACGTGAAAACCATCACGAATAAATCGATCACACAAATGAGACCCCAAAAAACCAGCTGCACCGGTAATTAATATTCGTTTCATTTATTGTTGAATTAAATTTCGGCCAATACTACTGTAATAGAACCCTTTATCCGACATCTCGTCCATTTCAAATAAATTTCTACCGTCAAAAATCACATTATCAGTCATTTTATCTTTCAATTTATCAAAATCTGGATTTCTAAAGATTCCCCACTCCGTGCAAATAATTAGAGCATCCGCATTCTTTAACACACTGTATTCATCTTCAGCAAAATGAACAGTATCTCCATAAATCTTTTTAACATTTGGCATTGCTTCAGGATCATATGCAGAAATAATTACTCCTTCAGCCAACAAGGCATCGATAAGAAATAAGGCTGGCGCTTCACGAATATCATCTGTATCCGGTTTAAATGCCAAGCCCCAAATGGCAATTCTTTTCCCCTTCAAATCCCCTCTAAAAAAGTTTTTGATTTTTGGGAACAAGATTGTTTTTTGGGCTTGATTCACTTTCATTACAGCTTCCAAAATTTCGAAAGTAAAATTGTTTTCGTTCCCTGATTTAGCCAATGCTTGAACATCTTTCGGAAAACATGAACCACCATAACCGATTCCTGGAAATAAAAATCGTTTGCCAATTCGACTATCAGAACCAATGCCTATGCGAACTTTGTCTACATCGGCACCCACTAACTCGCAAAAGTTAGCAATTTCATTCATGAATGTTATTTTTGTCGCTAAAAATGAATTTGCTGCATATTTCGTTAATTCCGCTGATTTTTCATCCATAAAGTAGATTGGAGTTCCGTGTCGAACAAAAGGCTTATACAATCGCTCCATAACTTTTTGAGCCCGTCCGTCGGATGTGCCTATTACAACACGATCCGGTTTTAAAAAATCACTAACGGCAAATCCCTCTCGTAAAAACTCAGGATTGGAAACAACAGCAAAATCCACTTTTGAGTTCTTTGCAATTGCATGATGTACTTTTTCTGCTGTTCCCACAGGAACTGTGCTTTTATCCACAATCACCTTATAATCAGTGATTAATTTACCTAGTTGTTCTGCGACACCAAGAATGTACGATAAATCAGCAGACCCGTCTTCACCAGGAGGTGTTGGAAGTGCTAAAAAAATTATTTCTGCATCCCTAATTCCCTCCTCCAAGGAGGTAGTAAATGATAATCTTTTAGCAGCAATATTTCTCTCGAATAA
>CAMBBW010000049.1 GCA_945863425.1 Lishizhenia tianjinensis | reverse complement strand
CTTAAAGATCGCGCGAAAGACTTAGACCTAACCATAGACCTAATTACCGATAAGGGAAATAAACTCAAGCAACGCAACGATCTTTTTGATGGAACAGAGGTAATTATTGGTTCTGTAAAACGTACTACGGAGATGTATTTTCAAAACGGTTTCAACATGGCGAAAATCAAGTTTGTCGCCATTTTAGACACAGATCAGATGATGCGTCAGGCGTTAAAGGGTCATTTGACGCGCTTATCAGAGAGCCTACCGAAATGCCGCATACTTATTACCGCCGGGAATGCCGAGGAGGAACGGCTTCTCGATTTTCAAACACAATTTTTTACCCCAATAAGCGAAGTGGGATTTTGATCTTCTACTTAAATGTAGCTCCGATTTTAGGAATCAGCGTTTCCATGTAGCGCTTGTGTTTTTCAGGATACCAAATGCGCAAAGTGTTTGGGAATCCATTTTTAAATAGGCACTTTTCATATGTATAAAACTTACCGAAAGAGTTTTCTTCTCCACTTAGAATGAAGCAATCTTTCAAGAAGTGGGGGTTTATTTCGAATATTCTTTATGCCGTGGAAATCGTTGTTCCAAAATTTCAGCCAATCAATTTGAAGCATATCAATCACCCAATTATCCTGAGTTGGCAGTTACGGGAGTGAATATCGATTACGCAAAAGACCGTTTATTTCGCAGTGCTTTACCGTCGCTTTAAGTGCATACCGCTTTTTCAAAGCAAATTGGATTAATAAAATTGTTTCCTGGAATTCCTGTTGAGTTTTATAAAAGTTTATTTGACTAGCAAAACACAAAAGCAATTGTTTTAGAAACTTACGGCGCTGGAAACGCTCCAAGTGATACAATCTTACAAGAACATATTACAAAATACATTCAATCGGGAGCTTTGGTTTTGAATGTAACACAAGTAGTTAAGGCTTGTTACGATTTGAATTCAGATAACCTTCAATGTGAATTAAATGGATTGAAGGAGGCGATGGATTTTTTTGTTTAAAAGAGGGTATAATAGTTGCGCTAAATCAAACAGATTTATTTAGCTATGGAGAAAAAAATATTCGTGTTGTTTCGGCGAATAATTGGTTAAAAAGTGTCTGAAATTGAGTTGGCAGCTAGAGAAACTTCAACTAATTAATCCAATCAACTCATCAAAGAACTAAAGGACTTATTAAAATCCAATTTTAGTCTTTATCGCGTTGATTTCCATTTGCAGATTTTGCACTTGTTGTATCAACATAAACACCTGATGACTAAGCGCTTGTTGATTCGAGGTTATATAAGGTACAGCCTCGTCTTCTACCCGAAAGTCGTTGGCTAAAAACCAATATGGATCGCGCTTCAGAATTTTTGCAATTTGATACAATCGGCTCAACGAAATATCCGAGACGCCACGTTCTAAATTCGAATAAGCAGCCACCGTAATCCCCAATTCATCGGCCATGTTTTGTTGGCTGAGGTTTAGCCTCAAACGCTCCATTCGTATTTTCTCCGCAACTTGATGATTCATTAAACTAAAATTACCATTGTTTTTTCTTTAGTAATTTCACATTTACTTTATATTATTTTATTATTTCTTGATTTTATTTGGTTATTTTTGGTGTTATAAGTGTATTTTATGATTCGTTCATTAACTTCCATTAAGAACATTAGCTTTTTTAAGATACTTTCTTTTTGGATGGCTCTCATCGTTTTTACACCCTCCCTCAGTTCTGCCCAATCCTTTGAACGTAAAGTTTTTGCAACTGCTGGAAAAGAAACAAATAACGGATTGCCGGGAACTTCTAAAATGTTTATGACCTATACTATTGGAGAGACTCTCATCAATGGAAAGTCTAATTCAAGTTACAGTTTAAGCAATGGTTTTATTCAACCCATTGGGATTACTCCTATTTCGCCGCCACCTCCATCAGGAATAGTGTTGGCCTCAGGAGACATTGCCGTTTATCCCAATCCCTTCGGAACCTATTTAATGCTTAATGGTCAAGAAGAAAGCGAGGAAAAGGTTAGCGTTCAGCTTATTGATCAGCAAGGGAAATTGATTTTACAGGAGGCAATTGTACCACATAATTACAAATTAGAAATTCCGCAGCATTGTGCTTCAGGAACTTATTTCTTGAATATGTACACCATCAACGGTCAGTTTATTCAACAAAACCGCTTGATAAAAATGAATATTGAATCTAATAATTAGAACTTATATGAAAAAAATACTACTTTTCTTAACCCTTCTTATTAGTTCAATATCCTATTCTCAATCTCCAGAAGGAATAAACTACCAGGCAGTAATTCGAAATTCCACTGGGAATTTAGTGGTGACTACAACGGTTGCCATTCGCGTGCAAGTGCGACAAACAACTGCAACAGGAACGGTAGTATACCAAGAGCGCCATAGTGTGATAACCACTGCTCAGGGCTTAGTAAATATGGTCATTGGAAGCGGAACACCACAAGTAGGAACGTTCAACGGAATTAACTGGGGAATGGGACCGTTTTTCGTGAATCTTGCGGTGGATTTTACAAATGGCATTAATTATCAAGATTTTGGAACACAACAATTGATGAGTGTACCTTATGCTTTATACTCTAAAAATTCTGGAAATCAATTAAACCAATGGCGTTATGGAAATACTGCTCCGCCTTCCACTTTGGGTAATTTCGGAGATTTTTATTTGGATGTGATAACTGGTAATGTCTATTACAAAAATTCAGGAACGGCATGGGTGCTAACCGGAAACATCAAAGGACCGGTAGGTCCGACTGGGGTTGCTGGTCCTCAAGGTCCTCAGGGAATTCAAGGAACAACTGGTGCACAAGGTCCTCAAGGCTTTTCAGGTACAAACGGGACGAATGGAACGAATGGTTCAAACGGACAAAACACTTTAGTTAAAACAACCACTGAAGCCGCAGGTGCAAACTGTACAATAGGCGGAATTAAAATCGAATACGGACTTGATGCGAACAATAACGGAACATTAGACCTAAGTGAAATCAATGCCTCTTTAATAAAATACGTTTGTAATGGTGCGGTTGGTGCTACAGGAGCAACAGGGGCTCAAGGACCAATTGGATTAACTGGACCTGCAGGAGCTACCGGCGCTCAAGGTATTCAAGGAATCCAGGGTGTTGCAGGAACCAATGGAATTAACGGAACAAACGGTGTTGATGGAAAAAACACCTTAGCAAAAACTACAACCGAAGCAGCAGGTGCAAACTGTACAACAGGAGGCGTAAAAATCGAATACGGTTTAGATGCCAACAACAACGGAACCTTAGATGCAAGTGAAATCAATGCTTCGTTGACCAAATACGTGTGTAATGGAGTAGTTGGGGCTACTGGCGTTCAAGGTATTCAAGGAATCCAAGGTGTTGCAGGAACGAACGGTACTAACGGAACAAATGGACAAAACACCTTAGCCAAAACCACCACCGAAGCTGCAGGAGCAAATTGTACAACAGGCGGCGTAAAAATCGAATACGGACTTGATGCGAATAACAACGGAACTCTTGATTTAAGTGAAATCAATGCTATCTTAACAAGATATGTTTGTAATGGAGCGGCAGGAGCAACGGGTGCACAAGGACCAATTGGTTTAACTGGGCCTACTGGTTCAACAGGAACACAAGGTATTCAAGGAGCAACTGGAGCAGCTGGAACAAATGGTACTAATGGTACAAATGGCGCTAACGGACAAAATACTTTAGTTAAAACTACCACCGAAGCCGCAGGTGCAAACTGTACAATAGGCGGAATTAAAATCGAATACGGACTTGATGCCAACAACAACGGAACATTAGACCTAAGTGAAATCAATGCCTCTTTAACAAAATACGTTTGTAACGGAGCAGTTGGAGTACAAGGACCTCAAGGTACTTTTCCTCCTGGAACATCTGCTGGCCAAATGAACTACTGGAATGGTACAGAGTGGGTTTTTGTTGCTCCAGGAATTAGTCTACCGGGTAATCAGGCTCAAACCTTATCTTTTTGTAATGGTATTCCTACTTGGGGGCCCTGCCCTGCAGTTTTAACAACATTAACAACTATTTCTATATCTTCAATAACTTATACTTCATCAATCAGCGGCGGAGCTATAACTAATGATGGAGGTGCTACAGTAACGGCACGCGGAGTTTGTTGGAGTACTAGCCCAAATCCAACATTAGCAAATAGCTTCACAAATAACGGTAATGGAACTGGTAGTTTTAGTAGTAATATTACGGGACTAAATTCTGGAATAACATACTATGTAAGAGCGTTTGCAACAAATAATGTAGGAACGGCTTATGGAAATCAACAAAGTTTTACAACTCTCGCTTATAATTTACCAACAATAACAACTACTACAGCATCTCAAATTTATAATACGTCTGTAAATAGTGGGGGATCAGTAAGTAATAATGGCGGCTCCATTGTGACTGAATGGGGTGTTTGTTGGAGTACCTCGCCAAATCCAACTTTAGTAAATAATTTTTTACAAAATAATTTAAACTCTGCTAATTTTAATAGTTCTATAGCTGGCCTTACTCCAAATACAACTTATTACATACGTGCTTATGCGACTAACAGTGCAGGCACTGCCTATGGAAATCAAGTTATTGTTACGACTTGTAGTATATGCATAGGAGCAAGCTACCAAGGCGGTAGAATTGCCTATATTCTCCAACCAGGAGACTTAGGTTATGATCCAAATGTTACACACGGTTTAATTGCTGCATCGAATGATCAATCTACTGGAGCGCCTTGGGGTTGCGGCGAGACAGAAGTTGATCCATTAATATTTCCTGGCACTCTTATTTCAGGTGCAGATGGAATAGCAATTGGATCCGGAGTACAAAATACTATTGATATAATAAATGGTTGCAGTACTGCTGGAATTGCTGCTAGGATCTGTTCGGATTTAGTTTTAAATGGTTATAGCGATTGGTATTTACCCAGCAAAGGAGAATTAAATCAATTACGTTTAAATCAAAACGCTATTGGTGGTTTACCTGGTGTGCGTTATTGGACGTCAACGGAGTGTTCTTCGGATTTTGGATGGAATTTGAGGATTTTTGATGGTTGGGAAGACTGCAGCAATAAGAACAACACTTGGCATGTTCGCGCAATTCGATCTTTTTAATCATTTATAATTAATTACATTAAATAGAAAAAATGAAAGTAATATTGAGTTTAATTGTTTCGGTAAAGTTGATTTTTATTTCGGGACAAGGGTGTGTGCCTCCGAATTCTCCTCCATCACAAATAACCAATTCGGGTGGATTGTCACCAGATACAATTGTAAATTTATTTCCATCACCTAATAATTCGTTCGATGAATCATTGGTAATATATTACCCGAGCTTGGTCACAAGCCAAATCGATCCATCAGGTCAATTCGTCGGCTCTCCTATACAGAACTACAGCGTACTGAGTGTTACAGGACTACCATCTAGCATTAACTATTTTTGTAGTACAAGTAATTGCATTTATCCAGGCGGATCTGTTGGCTGCATTAACTTTTATGGCACTTCTGCAAATGGTGTTTACAACATAACTATAAACGTGGCTGTAAGTATATTAGTAACTTTATTTCCCGGGCTTCCACCTACACCAGTTGAACAAACGGTGGCATTCACTGGTTACAGAATAGTATTGGGGCCGCCTGTTTCAAGCCAATTGGTTACTAATCAAAATGATACTTTATGTTATGGTGACGATTTAAATTGCCAAATTATTGTAAATGGTGGCACACCCCCATTTACTATTGTATTAACAGATGGTAATTCTAATTACAGCTACTCGGGAAACTCTCCCCTGAATGTTAGTGTTTTACCTGAAACAAGCTGCATTATTTCAACAGTCTCGGTTACTGATGCAAACGGAGGACTCTCTCCAACAAACAATGGATCATTAAATATTAATGTTATTCACCCAAATGACTCTATTTATACTACGAGCCAACTAAATTTCTGTACTGGTCAAAATACCACATTAATGGCTCAAAACCAATCTGGAAATACTTACCAATGGTATAAAAATAACAATCCTATTCCAAGTGCAAATACCTTTTTTTACACCACAGGAAATAACCCTTCAGGCAACTATTATCTAACTAGTTCAATTGGTAATTGCTCCTTAAACTCAAACTCATTGGCAGTGACAACTTTTACAAACAGTTATGACATCTATGACACCATTTGCGGTGGACCTTATTCATGGAATGGTGTTTCGTATAACACATCAGGAAATTACAATCAAACTTTTCAAGCACAAAATGGATGCGATAGTGTTGTTACTGTGCACCTAATAGTTCATCCAAACAATTTCAATCCTACTTTTTCATCTACGCAACAATTATATACAAGCCCTCCTTTCGCGGTGCAATTTTCAAATACGACCCCAAACCCCAGTAATTATATTTTTACCTGGTATTGGGGAGATGGAACTTCAACCACCTCAAACAATGCAACAGTTTTTCATGAGTATTTAACGAATGGTTTATACACTGTAACACTTGAAGCAACAAGTACTCAAACAGGATGTTATGATGAGACAACGCTGACTGATTACATTTATACAACTGGTGGAGTAAGTTGCACCCATCCAGCAACAATAAATCAAACGGGACCTATTTCAGCTTGTAGTGGTCAAAGCGTTTTATTGAGTTGCAATTCAGCCCCATCCTATAGTTATCAATGGAGAAGAAATGGCGTTTATATTTCCGGTAACAATAATGACTCTTTGCTTGTAACGCAACCAGGAGCATATTCAGTTATCATTTCTGACAATGGCTGTCCAGTTTCTTCAAGTCAAGTTACTGTTAATTTTTCTACTATTGCATCTCCAGTAATTAGTTCCAATGGTTCAATTCAGCCTTGTGTTGGTGGTTCCGTTACATTATCAGCTACGTCAGGTTATGCGAGTTACCTTTGGTCAAATGGAGCTACTACACAAAGTACATCCATTACCTCTTCTGGAAGTTACACCGTTCAAGTAACTAATTCTAGTGGATGTACCACTACTTCGAATCCATTTACGGTTAACGCTTCCATCTTGCCATCACAAAATATTTGTGTTGTGGGTGTTGATTCTTTAACAAATAACATTCGTGTCGTTTGGGAAAAACCTTTAACAAACGCAATTGATTCATTCTATGTGTATCGAGAAACTTCAGTATCAAATGTGTTTGCTCAAGTTGGTGCGCGACCTTATGATAGTTTGTCTGTTTGGTTAGATCCTATTGCGAATCCTGCTGTTCAAGCATACCGTTATAAGATAACAGCACTAGATACTTGTGGTTCTGAAACACCTTTAAGTAATTTTCATAAAACCATTCACTTAACCATTAATCAAGGGGTTGGAAATACTTGGAATTTGATTTGGAGTAATTATGAAGGTCTTTCGTTTGGAAGTTACAATATCTACAGAGGAACATCACCAAGCAATCTTAGCTTACTAACAACAATTCAAAGTAATTTAAACTCATACACAGATTTATCCGCTCCAACAGGAAATGTTTATTATCAAATTGAAATTGTAAATCCAAACAATTGTAATCCAACGAAATCAATGAATTACAGTTCCTCCAAATCAAATATTGTAAACACTAATTCAAGTTCAATAGATGAATTAAACGAAAGCAATATTGTTGTTTACCCAAATCCTGCAAATGATTTGCTAACAATTGAATCTGGAGCCTTATTGAATACTAAATTTCGAATTATAGATGCCATTGGAAGAACTGTTTACCAAGGATTATTATCATCTAACAAAAACACCTTGGACATTAGTGCTTTTTCAAAAGGAACTTACACCTTGATGATTGAAAATGAAAGAAAACCTGTTCGATTTATCAAGCAATAAAATTGATCATGCCCATCAACCCAAAATTCAAAGCCTTACTTAAAGACCCAAGTATCAAATTTACCATCATTTTAGGCTCTGGTTTTCACAGGCAGGCCTTGGGCAATAATTCAATATTGAGTAATTGGGAAATTCTATTGTCCCGACTCACGCATTCAAAAAATATTACAGGAGATTTTAATCTGGATTTTGAAAAAATAGTACTTGATCAGTTCTTATATCAAAAGGACAATACTAAAGCAGCTCATTATGTTGAAAGAGATGAAAAAAACAAACTGGTATCCTTTCTTAATCAAGAACAAGCCTACGTTTTAAAAGAATCAAATCGTTTCAAATATCCAAATATCTTTCATTCATCAAAAATATCTGATATTGTATCTTTAAATTTTGATACAATTCCTGAACATTTGTGTAAAGCCGATAGAAAAAAACCTAAAAAAGAAAATAAAAGTTCTTTTAATAAAGTTAAAAATTCAGATAATACTAGTCAAAGTTTTACAGCACAAATTACCTCATTCGAGGAGATTAAATTGCAAAATGAATCAATTCGCTTTTGGCATCCACATGGCAGTATAGACAAGCCTTCCTCAATAGTGCTAGGAGTTTCAAAGTACGCAGAACTCGTTAAAAGTTCTATTCAAATCCGAAACCATTATAAAGCCTTCGAAGAAAAAGGTAGATCTCAAGAATTGAAAGAGCTTACTTGGTTGTCTCAAATATATAATAACCCTGTTCTCATTTTAGGCGCATCCATGTCATATATCGAGTGGGCAATGTGGACTGCTATAGTGCATCGAAACAGAAACTTTGCAAAACAAGAAAATAAGAAATGTGAAAAACCAATTTTCATTATGATGAGCCCTGAAGATTTGGAGAATAGGGCAAGGCACCAATGGTTCGAGCCGCTTTTCTCTGGATTGGATTTTAATGAACAATGGACAGAATTAGAAAAACTTTTTAAAATCAAATAAACAAATGAAAAAACACTTTAAACTACAATTTCTCACCCTTGGGGCAATGCTGCTTATCAGCTCAATGAGTTGGGTGCAAATACCAAATTATGTCCCAACAAACGGCTTAGTTGGCTGGTGGCCATTTAATGGTAATGCAAATGACCTAAGTGGAAATGGAAACAACGGAACCGTAAATGGGGCAACGCTAACAACTGATCGAAATGGTGTTGCAAATAGTGCCTATTATTTTTCAAGTTCGGGTTGTGCTACGAGGATTGATGTAAATGTTAATACATCCTCTATACAAACAGGTTTGACTATGTCTGTATGGGTTATGAACGTAGGTAACGGGTGTCTAGGACCTAGATTATTAGAGTTTTGGCCAGGTTCTAATGGACCAGGTGCAGCACAATGGGGAACAGCTTACGCTCAGGGTTTATATGGGATCGGTAGTACGACAAGTACAGGATTTTCATGTGCCGCCGTGATTCCAATGTCTCCAAACAATATTTGGTCTCATTTGGTGTATACTAATAATGGAAGTCAAGGAAAATTTTTTAAAGATGGCGTTTTAATTACGACGATTAATTCTACTGGAAACCCAATTCTAGGTAGTTCTGCAGCTTTTGGAAGGATGAATCATCCTGCCTACGATGCGTATAATGGTAATTTAGATGATATTGGTATTTGGAATAGAGCTCTTTCAGATTGTGAGGTGGCCGCTCTGTATTCAGGGCAGCTAACCAATCCACCAATAGTAAATTTAGGCAACGACACGCTAGCCGTTTGTGGTACCTCAACCACACTAGATGTAACAAATGCAGCTGCAGGAAACTATTTGTGGAATACAGGTGCAGCTTCACCTACTCTGGATATAACTAACTCTGGAACTTATTTTGTAACTGTTACCGACACATCTGGCTGCTCTTCCTCAGACAGCATCTACGTTTCCGTGATTGATCCAACTATCACTGCTCAAGAATCAGCATTTTGTTTGGGAGATAGTACCTTGCTTTCCATTCAAAGCGGTGGGAACACTTGTGAAGCATTAACTGGATCGCTTCAAAATGGACTCGTAGGTTGGTGGCCCTTCTGTGGAAATGCGAATGATGAAAGTGGTAATGGCCATCCAGGAATTATCAATGGTGCAACTTTAACAGATGATAGGTTTGGGACAGCCAATAGAGGGTATCAATTTGATGGAGTTAATGATTTTATAAAAGTGAATAACATCTATGACTATAGTAATAAAACGATTAATACGTGGTTTAATGCCGCTGAAATTTACAAGTCAGGAAACTCAGCCTATCAAATTTTTGATATTGATGCACAATCTTTAAGTTATGGAAGAACAAGTGCTCAAATTGAAAGTGGGATTCTCTACGTAACGGGAGGAGGTGAACTAGCATCATATGCTATTCCAATTGACTCAAATCAATGGTACATGTTAACAATGACAAGAACTCCGACAGTCATTAAGTATTATTTAAATGGGTCATATTTAGGCGAGGTACCATCAGGAATATCAACTAGCACAACGAATGATAATCCCAATCTTTTAATTGGAGTTGATAGAGCGGAAACGGTGCAATTTTTTAAAGGTAAAATAGATGAGGTTGGTATTTGGAATCGCGATTTGTCTGCACAAGAGATCGAACAACTGTTTTATCATGGGAATCTCAATACTTGGTGGTCAGACGGTACAACCAACCAAAACAGTATTCAAGTACAACCTTCTCAAACAACAACATACAGCGTAACCGTATCCGACGGAGTTGGAACATGCACCGATAGCATTACGATTCAAGTGAACAATCCACAAATCAATGCAGGTTCGGATCTTTCCGTTTGTGAAGGAGATTCTGTGACGCTCTCTGCAACAGGAGCAGCTACATACGCCTGGGACAATGGAGTGGTGAATGGTCAACCCTTTACTCCAACTGTTGATGGGTATTATACGGTTGTTGGAACAGATACCTTGGGTTGTTCTAATACAGTTTCTGTATTTTTAGATGTATTGCAACCGACTTCAAGTACGATTTCTCCTGTAAGTTGTGATGCTTACACTGCAACAGATAATGAAGTTTATACGAATTCTGGTCAATTCACGGCAATCATTCCAAATGCTGCCGGATGCGACAGTACAATCACTATTAATTTAACGGTTAATAATTCCAATTCAGGAACAGATTCTAAAACAGCTTGTGATTCGTATACATGGATTGATGGAAATACCTATACCACAAGCACCAATTCACCAACATTCACCTTGCAAAATACGAATGGGTGCGACTCAGTGATTACCTTGAATTTAACCATCAATAAACTACAAGGGTTGAATGCTGGAAATGATATAACCGCTTGTCAAGGAGATAATATAACTTTAACTGCTTCAGGAGCTACAACCTATTCATGGACAGGAGGAGCAGCTAACGGAGTGGCATTCGTTCCTCCAACTGGAACAACAATCTATACGGTTACAGGAACGGACGACAATGGATGTACTGCAATAGATGCGGTTAGTGCTTTGGTTGAATATTGTTTAGACATACCGGGCGGAATTTCTCCTAACGGTGATAATGCTAATGACACCTGGACTATTATTGGATTAAATCAATACCCGGATGCTAAAGTCTTAGTTTTCGATCGCTGGGGTCAAAAAGTGTTTTCGGGTGATGCAACCAATCCAACGTGGAATGGAACCTATGAAGGAAAAGAACTCCCAACAGCAGATTATTATTACATCATTGAATTGGGGAATGGAGAGAAGTTTAACGGAGTTGTAACATTAAAAAGATAAGCCATGAAGAGTTTAATTATCATCACTTTAGGGATTTTCATGGCAGTAAATGTTTCTGCACAACAACTTTCCATGTATAGCCAATATTATTGGAATGACTATGTAATTAATCCTGCTTTTACAGGTGTTAAAAACTCGCCAAGAGTTCAGTTTGGTTACCGAAACCAATGGAGTGGATTTCAGGGTTCACCGAAAACGTACACGGTTGGCGGTCACGTAGGGTTAAAAAAACTGAATATGGGCTTAGGAGGGATGATATTCTCAGATGATCAAGGTGGAGCGATTCGTCAAAATGGCGTAATGCTCAATTACAGTTATCAGTTGAAATTGAATCAACATTCAGGATTAAGTTTTGGCCTTGCCGGAATTTTAAATCAATATGGATTTAACGGTTCACAAATTCAAAATATCAATCCGGATGCTACCCTTCAATCAAATGTGACCCAATTAGCTCCAGATATGAATTTTGGTGTGGTTTACCAACTAAACAATCAACTATTTATTGGATTGGCAGCCAATCAGTTGGTTCAAAGTCGTTTGAGTAAATTTAACACAGGAGGAGTGAATTTATCAGAAAATCAATTGATTCGTCATTACAACTTGTCTGCATCTTACGTGAAAGAGCTTAATCCAAAGATAGACATTGAGCCTTATGTATTATTACGTTCTACGTTTATCAAAGCCCCTCAATGGGAATTAGGAGGAAAAGTCAATTACAACAAATTGGTTTTTGGTGGCTTGAGCTACCGTTCCAATGAATCGGTTATCGGATTAGTAGGAGTAAACTATCAGAATTTCATGTTAGCGTACAGTTACGATTTCACTTTGTCCGCGATTCGTAATTATTCGGGGGGTTCACACGAAATTTTGTTGGCTTATCGCTTTAAAAACAATAAAACTACACCTCTTGTGGAAATTATTTCTCCAGTTGATTCCGATGGTGATGGTGTAGCCGATAGTGAAGATTTGTGCCCAAATGTAAAAGGATTGAAAGAATACAAAGGGTGTCCGGACACTGATGGTGATGGAGTTTTTGATGATTTAGATGAATGTCCGAAAGTAGTTGGTCCGAAAGAGAACAAAGGCTGTCCTTGGCCGGATTCGGATAATGACGGTTTGTCAGACAATAAAGACGATTGTCCTAAAATTGCAGGACCAATTGAAAATCGTGGTTGTCCCTACGGAGATACCGATGGTGATGGCGTTAATGATAATGTTGACCCTTGTCCAAAAACTGCTGGTCCGGTTGAGAACAAAGGTTGTCCTATCATCGAGAAAAAGGATCAGGAAGTAATTGATATGGCGGTAAAAAACCTTGAGTTTGAAACGGGTAAAGACGTAATCGAAGAAAGTTCAAATTCTTCCTTAAATAGCCTAGCAGAAAAATTGAAACAAAAATCAGAATGGAACTTATTGCTTTCCGGACATACTGATAATGTTGGTGACGACGATGCAAACATGATTTTATCTAAAAACCGAGCTGAAGCGGTGAAAAATTATTTCATTTCTAAAGGAATCGCTGAAGACAGAATCAAAGTAAATTACTTTGGCGAAACGAAACCAATCGCTGATAATTCCACATCTGAAGGTCGTCAAAAAAATCGTCGGGTAGAGTTTGTGATTGTGTTTGAATGATAAATCATCCAAATGGTTTGGGGTATGTTGATTTTGGTGTACTCCTAGAGCCTAGGAGTTGGTTAATGGTAATTAAACGATCGTTTCAACGATTTACCTTTATTTCCCTAAAACAAACGGAAAGTAATTCTCTTTGTTAATCACATCGAATGTTGACTCATTATAATTGTTCTTCCATGCGGTAGGTATTTTAACCTTGTTTTTATTCCATTTGAATTCAAAGGCCGCCAAATTCGCACCTGATTCCTCGATGAAATCTATTTCCTGTTGGTCGTAAGTTCGCCAAAAAAAGGTGTTTACCCTTCTTTTTAAATAAGAGTTGACTTTCATTCGCTCAGCCATCAGGTAATTTTCCCACAATTGACCAGTATCATTTCGTAAATAAAGTGGATTATAATTTCTTATCAACGCATTTCGAATGCCATTATCGTAGAAATACCATCGATTTGATTTACTAATTTCCTTTCGTAAATTCCTACTAAAACCTTTCAGCGGATAGATAACAAAAACTTTAGCTAGAAGATCAAGGTATAATTCAACAGTATTGCGGCTAATTCCCTTTAAATTCATTGCTAATTCATCAATGCTTACTTCGTTTCCGATTTGAAAAGCTATTAATCGCAATAAATCAATTAGTTTATCCGCTTTTTTAATCCCCTCATAAGTTAGAATATCTTTCAATAGATAACTGCTAATCATTCCCTCTAAATAATCTATTTTTTCTTCGATGTCATTTAAATGAATTAATTCCGGATATGATCCAAAAATTAGACGTTGTTCTAATTTTGCGTCAGTTTCAATAATGTTTTCGTAATATTGATATTCCAATTGTGCAAATGGAAACAATTGAATAACATGCGATCTTCCAACAAGCGGTTCGCCCAATTTATTTGTTAATTCAAACATGGACGAACCAGTAACAATTACATGTGTAGTTGGGAGTTCGTCTACGAGGAGTTTAAGTTTTAGTCCAATGTCAGGAATATTTTGAGCTTCATCAATAATCAGATAGTTGCAATTGCCGAGTAAAAGTTTAAAATTTTCAACGGACCGTATTGACATCCTATCAATTGTTATCTGATCCTCACCATTTAAGATTAACAATTGACTTTTATCTAAATCTTCAGTTACTTTTTTTAATAAATAGCTTTTACCGACGCGTCTTGCCCCAAATAAGATCAGCACTCTACCTGGTTTTATTTGTGCTTTAAAATCTTCAAGAATGGCTCGTTTAATTATTTCCATAAATTAATATTTAAATTAAACTAAATTAGCTAAAAAACTTCAATGTAAAAAACATATTTAGCTAAATTTATTCAATTAAAGATTGTAATATTCAATGTTTCTTTTTACTTTTCTTTCTCCTTCAAAATGAACTATCGCAAAATTTGCGACAGTTGGAATTCCTTCTAATTCTTCTTTTAAAGCATTATTAATATGCTTTCCAATAGTTTTGACATCTCTTCCAAAAAGAGTTGCAATTTGTTGACGATTCAACCAAACAGTCTCGTTTTCAAGGCGAACTTCAATGTGTTCTACTGCCTCATTTGGTCGGTATAAAATGATTTCATTCTTCATAGTTTACCTTAATTTAGTGAAAAATATCATTTGGAAAAAGCGAATGAATGATTTATTCCTCCAAAAAAAGCTCGCCAAAAACGAAAATCAGCAGTTTAAACACCCTATTTTTCAAATGCGCGAGTGCGAATGCAACCACGACCATCGCCACGAATGGTTCGAGCCGCTTTTTTCAGCGTTTTGATTTCGATTGAAGGGGTGTTGCCCGATTTGTCGGATATCATAGAACATTTTGTGCCTAAAGCGGAAGAAGGTTCTCCAAGAGCTTTAATACTTTGTGTCTCCGACGACCAGGTTCGCCTCATTGGTGAATGCCTTAAAGATCGCGCGAAAGACTTAGACCTAACCATAGACCTAATTACCGATAAGGGAAATAAACTCAAGCAACGCAACGA
>CAMBBW010000048.1 GCA_945863425.1 Lishizhenia tianjinensis | reverse complement strand
GGTAAAAACAAACTCAATTCATCCTCAATTTTCTCCGTGCCAAATCCAACCATCTTTAACCGGTTACTTCCGCAAGCACCACAGCTTCCAACGGGAGCAGATACATGTCCGCAATAATGACATTTCAAGGAATTTGTATGCTTGTGATAAGTCATCGAAACATCACAATTCTTACAACGAGGTGTCCAAGCGCAAACTTCACACGACCACATTGGCGTATATCCACGTCTGTTTTGGAACAAAATAACTTGTTCACCGGCATTCAACGCTTCGTTTATTCCATCCATTAATTGGCTACTAAAATGCGAATGCATGCTTTTATTCTTTTTTTCCGTTCGAATATTAGCACAAAAAATCTCCGGCATTTGCAGTCCTAAATAGCGCTCTGATAACTCTACCAGGCCATATTTTCCATCTAATGCATTTGTATAACTTTCAATGGAAGGAGTAGCTGTTCCCAAAAGTACTTTTGCTTTATGAAGATGTCCCAAAACTATGGCCGCATCACGTGCATTATACCGCGGAGAAGGATCCATTTGTTTGAACGTGTTTTCATGTTCTTCATCCACAATAATCAACCCCAAATCTTGATACGGAAGAAAAACGGAAGATCGTGCACCAATTATTAATCGAAACTTATTGGGATCATTCGCTAATACCGTATTCCAAATCTCAACCCGTTCATTTTGATTGAATTTCGAATGATATACCCCTATTTGTTCTCCAAAATAAGCAGAAAGTCGTTCAATAAGTTGCGTTGTTAAGGCAATTTCGGGAATCAGATACAATATCTGTTTCCCATTGGCTAGTTGTTCCTCGATCAACTCCACATATAACTCCGTTTTTCCCGAGCCTGTTACGCCATGAAGTAAAGTTACAATATTTGTTTTTTGACATTCACGTACTTCTTCCAACGCCTTTTGCTGTGCCGGTGTAAGTGATTTTTTTTGCTTCAATTCAAAATTCGCGGCGTTCAATCTACTCACCTCTATGCGCTGTGTCTCAATAATTCCATTGCGCTCCAAGGTTTGTAAAGCGGACAAACTCACTCCTTTTTCAACTAACTCTTTTCGGGCAACCGGCTGCATGGAATTACCTTGGTATTTGCCATCGCTCAAAACGGTTAACAATGCTTCCAATTGTTTTCGGGAACTTGCTTTTGATTCTAACCCAGATATAAAACTGGTTAATAATTCGTTATCGGTAAAAGTATCCGTCAAGGTATAGCATACGATAGACTTGGGTGTAAAACGTTCATTCAGTGCCTCAATGGATAAAATAATCCGTTTCTCGATCATTTTTTTGATCACCGGCTGAATGGTTTTTATCCCCAATACTGCCGACAATTCCTTTAAATCCATTTGATCATTGGCATGCAATGAATCCACAATAATCTGTTCGCGTTCATCTAGTTGCTGGTCATTCTCAAAATCAGGATGTAAAACCACTTTTGATTCACTGGAAAGTTTAAAGTTTGCTGGTAAAGAAGCATTCATTACATCGCCCAGTGGAGCCATATAATAGGATGAAATCCATTTCCAAAATTGAAATTGTTTGGCAGTCACAATTGGAAACTCATCCAACACATGCTCAATAAACTTGGCTTGGTAGGCTTCCGGAATGCGCTCATGAATTTCGGTCACAATTCCAGTAAGTAGCTTAGATCTACCAAAAGGAACAATTACACGTACTCCAAATTGCAGCTGATCATTGAGTTCAAAAGGAATACGATAGGTAAAAACCTGATGAATAGGAACAGGAAGTAGAATATCTGCAAAAAAAGTCTTCCTTTCGCTCATGAAAACACCTTACTGACAGGCAAATGCCTCTTCTTGATTCACGATATTATCTCCTGGATGATCAGAACAAAATAATTTACCAAAATTGATTGGTCCTTGACATAATTCACGCGTACTTTTTTTATCAATCGCACGAATGTAGGCTTGTGCAGATCCTACCGAAAATGGCTTGTAAAATTTAACAGTTTGTCTGGACGAAAAAATACCAACCACCTTGCCACCATTATTAATGGCTAAATTTGTGTACGATGGCTTAGATTGAGCCAAAGTAGAAGCAGGTTTATTGACGATCATGTAATTGTACAATTCTTCCGCTCCACCCGTAAAAGTAATCCACATACCTTTAAAAGTGCGTTTTGTAATAGCGGGATCATTGGTGCAATTTGTATTAATCAACTCATAAAATGTTTTTCCCAAGACCGAAAATGTTCTAGAATCAGAAGGATTAACATCATATTCCCCAATGCGCCAATTTACCGATTTAACAGTAGAAGTGGAGCCTATAAACTCATTGAATTCTATATCCATTTGAGCATTCATCACATATGAATTTCCTGTATTTGAAGCAGTTAAACCTGCGGTTAAATATTCTACCGGGCTATCGGCAAACTTGAATGTGAAATTCTGTCCTGATGCAGCAGATGTAATCCCATTTACCAATGTAGTTTCGGATGTTACCGTGTATTTTCCACCATTCAATACTGCATTCAATTTATAGGTTGCATAAGGCTTTAACGAAGATAGTTGTGGGTTTGATGCATTTTGAACGGTTCCAAATGTTGGACTACTCAATGTTGGAAGGGTCTTAAAATAATACACTTTTTGTTCAGGCGCATAAAACACACCGTTTGTATCCTTATTTTGGATTAGCGTATCCCTTAGTTCCCAGGTGCGAATTAAATTTCCATCCATGTATTCTGATATCGTTGCATCGACTTGATCAAAATAATTTGAATCAGGAATTTGAGCAATTTCTAGGGCATTTCCAGGCCCGATAAAGGCACGATTTATTTTAATAAAATGAATGGTATCCGCATGATCCAATAAACCATAAATTACGGCTGTTTCCTTAAACTCTCCCACATAATTGATTTTCTCATTACACGAATAAAGAAATAGAAGAAGAATGGGAATGGATAAAAAACTTATTTTTAGTGAGCCTAATTTCATTGGGTTTAGTTTGTTTTTTCAAATATACGTACTAGTTTTTGGTCTACCAATGAAACGTAAAAATAACTAATGAATAATTCTATTCCATAACCTGCGGAACTTATATCCAAATTGATACCACTTAGGTTTTACAATAACATAGCCAATCATAGGAAGACCGTTTACGAAATCCTTGTCCAGATAGATTGGATGAAGAGAAACAGAAATATCAATAAATTCGTTAGGATTCAAGTCTAAATACACTTTGTAGGCATTTCCTTTTCGAACCGTTAAAGAAATCAATTCTGGGACACTTTTTCTAGGGACTTGGAATTGAAAATCCCCTGAACTATTTGGTAAACAATACAAATGAAAGCCATTCAGTTCTACTCTCAAATCTCCTGCTAATTGAGGCGAAATAGTGTCATTTATTCTTCCTTTGATAATCACATAAGAATCATCTGAAGCAGAAATTGATTGCTCCTGGGGCGCCCTCATTTCAACTTGACCGTTTAAGTCTGCTGTCACATTAAAAAGCAATCCGCTTAATACAATCGCCCTCAAGTTTGGAAAGTGATTTTCTTTACTCACCAATGATCGATTGAGTTGACCAGAAGAGAATTTACCACATAAATTACCGGGACTAGTATATATTGCCTTTTTAATTTGTCGATCAGATTGGACGGAAAAATCGATAATACTTTTAGAACAATTCGAACAAAATTTCGTCGTTTCATTCACCGAGGTCATTTCCTCCCATTTTTGGGGACAAGGTTCAGGAATTTGTACTTTCATAAGAAACCTTTATTCATTATCCATGGACCATTCTCGATACAAGTCAAAATAGGATTTGGTTTCCACAATAATTACTCCACCTAAAGTATCTCCATATTTTGCCGGTAATGCTCCGGCATACACTTTCATTCTTCCGATCGCAACGCTTGGCACATTGAATACTTGATTGGCCTTGATTCCATCAATCATGTAAATCATATCTCCTTTTCGGGCACCACGAAACACCAAATCTCCATCTGCTGTCATGCGAACGTCTGTGGTCATGGTTGAAGCAAGTTTTTTAACATCAAATTTGTTGGCACTTTGCTTAATTTCTTTGGCAGACAACTCTGGAGCGGGCATCTCTCCGTATCCAAGTTTAATTCGATCACCTGAATTAATCGTTATTGTATTAAAGGTTTTTACCCCTGCTTTTCCTTCAAATTCGATGTCTCCCGCGTTAAAATATCCTTCTAAAGGTATATTTGTCCTAATTCCGGTCATCGTGTCCTCTTTATAGATAATTGACATAAAATATTCTCCTGACGGGATACTCGTAATTCGAAATCGCCCATCCGCATCAGTAGACGCCTGGTACTTCTTACCTTGATCTTGAATGATCAAACGAGCACCATAAATTGGCTGCTTTTTTCCTGGTTCAAAAACATTTCCAACAACATCTCCAAAAGAAACTTGACTAAATGTGGTTCCGATCACCGAACAAAATACCACGAACATCCAATTTTTCATACTCTTTAAATTTACTTATTTAATGAGTAGATGCATGTTCATTTTGAATTCCATAAATAAACTATTCGATTGAGGCACTTATTGTTTGAATTTCTCGATCCACCTTCTTAAATAGGCCTTGTAGTACTTTTCCTGGACCAACTTCAATTACCTCTGTTGCTCCATCTGCCAGCATTTGTTTCATGGTTTGTGTCCAACGTACAGGTGCTGTTAATTGAAGTACTAAATTTTTCTTAATCTCATCCGGATTTGATATTGCACTCGCCGTAACATTTTGATAAACCGGACAAATTGGAGTATTAAAAACTGTTTGTTCAATTGCTGCTGCCAATTCTTCCCGAGCAGGTTCCATGAGCGGTGAATGAAATGCTCCACCAACCTGCAAAATCAATGCTCGTTTTGCTCCAGCTTCCGTCAGTTTTGCACACGCTTCTTCAACGGCTGAAACACTGCCAGAAATAACCAATTGACCCGGACAATTATAATTTGCAGGAACAACCACTCCATCAATTTCACCACAAATTTGTTCTACAACCTCATCCGCCAACCCTAAAATTGCTGCCATTGTGGACGGTTGAATTTCACATGCTTTTTGCATTGCCATAGACCGCTGAGCCACCAATTTTAATCCATCTTCGAAGGAGATAGAACGATTGGCCACCAAAGCAGAAAATTCGCCCAACGAATGACCTGCAACCATATTCGGCGAAAATGAACCCCCTAAACACGTTGCCAAAATAGTAGAATGTAAAAAAATGGCAGGTTGAGTTACTTTTGTTTGCTTCAATTCTTCATCACTCCCTTCAAACATTATTTTAGTTATGTCAAATCCCATTATTTCATTAGCAATTTGAAACAAATCCCTCGCTTGAGATGATTTTTCATAAAGATCTTTGCCCATTCCTGAAAATTGAGCCCCTTGGCCCGGAAAAACATATGCTTTCATAATTTTAATTTTTGATACATTATTTATAAAGAAGTTTCTTCTTCCTGAAACCGAATATTGAACTGTTCTAATTCAGCCAATATGGGTTCATACACTTCCTTTCTAATGGGTAGCGTAACCCCTTTTTCTTTTAATTCACCGGTCAAAATCATTTTTGCAGCAATTGCCACCGGTAACCCAACCGTATTTGACATAGATGTATACGTTTGGTCCTCTCCGATATTGATCATGGAAGAAGTAATCTGGTGCTTCACTCCACCCAACGAATAAATAAATTCATGGTACATTACCAACATGTCTTTATCGCCTTCTTGCAATGAAAGGTGTGACACCAATAATTTCTCCAGTAATTGAGCAGGCGTTGCATTTGAAAAACCAAAAGAATCATCTTTTGCAAATACACCAAGTGATTCAAACTGGTCGTATAAATACATACGATCGTCTCGCAAAAACAATTTAAATTTATCTTCTACAGAAATACCTACGTTATAAGGTAAAAAAGCGTTTAAAAATGACCGAGGTGTTAACGATTCTGAATCCGTCATGCGATACGTATCATCCGTCATTCCAAGCTCAATGAATACATGAAACCCTTTACAGTAGTTGGGTTTTCTCAATGTGCCTCTATATAAAGTTGGGATCGTATCTAAGCCATATGTTTTGCGATAGGATAATGAATCGCGATTAGGATACCCTTCAAATTTACCATAACCCGGAATTGATATTCGATCTAAGCGGTCAAACAAACGATTATAGGGGATGTATTTATATTCTCCATTTTCAATAAACATAGCAGCCCCACCTTGACCAGCAAGAATCACATTTCGCGGATTCCATGTAAATTTATAATGCCATGGATTATTGTCACTTTCAGGAGCCATCAATCCGCCACAAAAAGATTTAAAACTTTCAACAAATCCCCCTTTATTTTGAATAGCATGAATAATTTTCATAGCACTCATGTGATCAATTCCCGGATCAACACCAATTTCATTCATGATAACGATATTTGCGTGGCGCGCTTTTGCATCCAACGCACGCATTTCAGGGGAAATATAAGAGGGTGTTATTAAATTTACGCGCAAATCAATACAATCTTTGGCAACTTCCACATGAAAACGAGCAGGAAGCATGGAAATAACTAAATCAGAATGACCAATAACAGGACGCCTTTCTTGTGGATCTAAGGCATTAAATGACAACGCTTCAGCAAAACTACTTTCTCCAATTTTTCGTTTTACTAATTCAATATCTTGATCAACTATTTTTAGTCTCCAATTATTTTCTTCGGCGCGTTCTAGTAAATAGCGTATCATGGAGGAAGCTGACAGGCCCGCTCCCAAGATTAAAATTGTTTTCATAACACAAAGTTACAAATGCGCTTGAATGATTGGACTAATTGCAGCAAATAATGCTTCTTCATCCCAAGGTTTGGATATGAATGAAGCAAGTAAGTTATCTGATCTGAGCTCTTCAACAGAAACTTGATTGGCCTGACCAGAAAGCATAACACAATTCAGCGTTGGATATTTTATTTTTAAAGAACGAATTAATTGGGCACCCGTCATTTTTGGCATTTGATAATCTACCATTACAAAAATAACATCAATCTTCTCTGCCATTAATTCATCGATCCCTTCAAGTGCTTTGTCTGGATCAGTAAAATATTCCAATAAAGTCAACTTCTGATTTATTATCTTACCCAACTGAAAGCCTAGCATTTGTAAAATGTAAGGATCATCATCTACACAGACAACCGCGTATTTTAATTCATTCATATCTTAAAAGTAATAATAAATTTAGTTCGCTCATTATCTGATACAACATTTAATGCCGCATCATGTTCATCCGTTATGTTCTTTACAATACTCAAGCCTAATCCTGAACCACTTTTTCTTCCTTTGGTGGTGTAGAATTTTTTGAATATATTATCAAGCACATCGGATGGAATTTGCGGTCCATTGTTCTCAAAAACCACCGTTAAAGTAGTATCTGTTTTTTCGGCAGATATGCCCAAGTACCGTTGTTCCTGATCTTCCATTGCTTCTAGCGCATTTTTAACAAGATTGGACCAAACTTGGAATAATTTAATTTCAAAGCCATACAATTCAATCGATTCATCAACATTAAATTGCAAATCCACTTCTTTTTTAAGTTCGTAATTAAAAATTCCTAATACTGTGGCAATGTTTGATTTTAAATTAAAAGTATGTTTTTCTTGCTGCGTCTCGCCTTTGATGAATGCCCGCACATCCTGTACAACTTTGACTGCTTTGTCACTCGAGTTTTTGATTGTCGCAAGTTGGCTATACGCCATTTGGAGTTGATAAAGCACTTCCAAATTTTGAATCCTATTTTTTAATTCTAGAATATATTGAATAAAAAATGAATCTTCTTTGTTTACCCTTGATTTAACTAATAAATCAGCTATTTTTTCAAGCTCCGCAGATTCTACCTGGTAATTTTCGGAAAGATATTGAAACATCTCTGTTTTTTCTCTACGCAGTTGCAAACCACCAACGTACATTTCAATTTGACTGCTTTGAATACGCTCTAATATCCGTGTTAATTCGTTTGCAGATAATAAGGTAATCTGTTTAGTGAAAAGTGTTTCAATGATTGATTTAATATTGTCAGCTCCAACTTTAATGGTACTCAATGGTGTATTTAAATCATGTGCAATTCCAGCTGAAATCTCACCGATTGTCACCATTTTTTCTTGCTCAATAATATTTTTGGATAAACTAATATTTCGTTTTGTTTTTTCACTAACTTGCTGCTCAAGCGATTCATTCATCTGCTGCAATTCATCTTTCGTTTTCTCAATTTGCAATGCGTTTAACAAGCGATTATGTACATTAACCAACATTTGAGCAAATAATTTCAGTACATTCTTCTCATCATTACTAAAGGTGCGCTTATTCCTAATGAGATCAAATCCCACGAATCCTAAAACATTTCCTTCATCCATTAGTGGTAGGGTGATTAAACTTTTAATTCCTTCCAGTTTTAATCGGGATTTAATCCCTTGTCCCTCTAATAACTCAACATCCTCTATTTCAACACATTCACCTAGCTCATGCTTAGATAACCAATAAGGCATGTCTGATAATTCAATGGATTGAAGATCATTAATTTGTGAGTTTATGCCTTCATCGCACCATTCATAGGTGTTTTTACAAAGCTTATTTTTAAAATCGTATCGGAAAATATAAGCCCGGTCAGCGCTCGCAAATGAGGCTATATCACCCAGGGAATTATATACAATTTGATTCAAATCGTTTATCGGAACATTGATATAATGAGTTGCTATGCGCATCAATATGTCTTGTAGATTTGTCATTTGACGTAACTCCCCCAGCGCTTTTCTCTGTGCTGTTACGTTTTGAAAAAAAGCACGGCTGCCAACAACAATTCCCTCTTCCATTACAGGTGTTGCAGTTCCCTCTAAATAAATTGGTTCATTATTACTGGAAAGAAATACCCATGTTATATTTCCAATACTTTCTCCATTATTTAAACGCGGAAAAATTTCTGCAAACTTCAATTTGGATTCATCACTTAAATAATCTTGGATACTCTTCCCCAAACATTCTTTATCGGTTAAACCGAGTGTTTTTTTCCATGCAGCGTTTACCCATGAAATAGTCCCATCACTTTCTAGGCGATGAATACATTCTGTTGTATTATTGAGAAGATTGACTATTTCGTGAAAATTGTTGTTGTTCATTTGTCAATCTTATTTTTTAACAAAGGAGACAATACTTCAAAAAGAGCCTTTTCATCCCACGGTTTATGAATGAATTCTGTGAGTAAATTGTCCTGAGTTAATTCAGCCACTTGAACAGAATTTGCTTGCCCAGACAACATAACACATTCTAATTTAGGGTTGATGTTTTTAATGGATCGAATCAATTGCACACCATTCATTTGAGGCATTTGATAATCAACCAAGATAAAAACGATATCAATGTCTTCATGAACCAATTCGTTCATATTTTCAATAACATCATTTGGATTCGTAAAGTACTCTATTAACGTACATTTTGTATCAATGATTTTTTCCAATTGAAAACTCAACATCTGCAATATATAGGGATCATCGTCCACACAAATCACGGCATATTTTATTTCATCCATCTCATTTATTTATTAAACATTATACTAAATCTTGTTCTGTCTTTATTCGATTCCAATTGAACATATGCATTATGCTCATCAATCACATTTTTCACGATACTTAACCCTAAGCCTGAACCATTTTTTTGACTTTTAGTGGTGTAGAATTTTTCAAATATTTTGTCCTGAATTTCGCGTGGGATCTCCGGACCATTATTTTCTACATGGATAGTGATTGTTGATGGCGTTTCCATGGAATAAATTTTTAATTGACCCCGGCTCCTATTTTCTTCCATCGATTCAATTGCATTCTTAATTAAGTTTGACCATAATTGAAAAAGTTTGATGTCAAACCCAACGATTGTCAGTGCATTATCAACGTCAAACACCAAATCTACTCGATTTTTTAGTTGAAAATTGAAAATATTCAATACCGTTGAAATATTGCTGTGTAAATTAACTTTGGTTTTACTTGAATTCTTCTGATCTTTGATAAACGAACGCAAATCATTAACAACATTTGATGCGCGGTCTGTTGAAGATAAAATGGTATCCACAAATGTGCGTGTCATTTGAATATGAAAAATCAAATCCATAAACTCAAACGGATTCGGGGAATTCACGATTTGATTAATAACTCCTTCTTCTGAAATGGAAATGCGCGCTTTCACCAAATTCAACGAAAGGTCACTGTTCATCTCCTCGGAAATTAGCGGGAATTTTTTGGAAAGGAAATCCGAAATCATTGCTTTTTCCTTACGCTGCTGCAAACCACCAATGAACAATTCAAGGTCTGATTCCACAGCGCGGTTACAAGCGAATTTAATTTGTTCTGGTGAACATTTCCATATCGTCCCTTTAAATAAGTTTTCTAGGGTGTAACGGATACTTTCCGCACCACTTTTAATAGCGCCCAATGGTGTATTTAGGTCATGGGCAATGCCGGATGAAATTTCACCAATTGTTACTAATTTCTCTTGATCAGTAATCGATTTAGCGAGTTCTAAGTTTTTTTGCGTTTTTTCTCTAACACTTATTTCTAGACTGCTATTGATATCTTGAATCTCCTTTTTTGTTTGTTCAATTTGCTTAATGTAATCTGTTCGATTGCCCACATTTACGAGCATTTGAGCATATAACTGAAGTAAATTACGTTCGTCTTCAGAGAATTTACGAATAGCCTTTACAGAATCAAAACCCACAAAGCCAACACACTTGTTACCATCCATCATTGGCAAAGCAATTAAACTCTTTATGTCTTGCTGTTCAATAAGCTCTCTAAATCTACCGTGTGGAAGCTCTTGGACATTTGGCACGACAATATCTTGACCTTTAGCATGTTTTTTAACCCAAATTGGCACCTCTGAAAAAGGAATATTTTGAAGTGTCTCGATTTGTGGTACTATGGAATCGTTGCACCACTCAAAAAGATTGGAAATGGTTTGATTCGTGTAATTATAATCAAAGACATAAACTCTATCCACTTGTACAAACCTTCCAATTTCGCCCAATGATTCATTGATTGAATTATCCAGAATATCCAACGGAATGTTGATGTATTTTGTAGAAATCTCCATTAATACCCGTTGGAAAGATGATTTCAGTTCCAAGGAGTATTCGGCATTTTTCCTATTCGTAATTTCATGATAAATCCCTAAATAATGTTCAATACTACCTCGCTTATCCACAATTGGATAAATAATTGAATCAACCCAATAAAAAGCACCTTCTTTGCTTTTATTTTTGATCTCACCCCTCCAAATTTTACCTGAAGAAATTGTTGACCAAATTGTTGACCAAAATTCAGCGGAATGGTAATTGGAATTTACAATACTATTATAGTTACCGATTAATTCTTCTTCAGAATACTTTGAAATTTCACAGAACTTTTGATTCGCTCTCACAATTTTACCATTCTTATCTGATACTGACACAAGCGAACTTTGATCTAACGCATCCGTAATTTCTCGCAAACTTTTGTTTTGTCCTGCTATTGTTTCTTCAAATTTTCTACGCTCAGTAATATCAATTTCAACCGCCATAAAGCCTGTATGTAATCCTTCGTTATCAAATAGCGGTTGGATATTCAAATCTATCCAATAGAATTCACCCATTTTGGAACAATGCAAAACCTCCGCAGATACCTGCTCAAGCTTCAGCATTTTGGAATGAACCTCTTGAATAACCACAGCATTTGTTTCCTTTGTTTGAAATTTACTCGGACTATTTCCTAGCAATTCTTCCAATGAATATCCTGATCGCTGCAGCATAGCCTCGTTAGCCCATGTAATTTTTCGGTTGACATCAAGCATCAATACACCATTATTCGTGTTTTTTGCTACTAATGAAAGTCGGTCAATTTCATTTCTGATTTTTTTACGTTCTGAAATATCCCTTGATACAGTTATTACGTATTCTTTTCCCTCTATAACTTGATAATTAGCTGAGATTTCAACCTCAAACTTTTGGCCTGTAAATTTATTTATGTTGATTGTTTCAATTTGAATCGTTTTCTTAAACTTCATCTCATCAAAATGCTGCTCCCAGACCCCTGGTTTAGTAAAATAAGGTTCAAAATCACTTACATGTAGTTGGTGGTATGTTTGTTCGTCCATACCCAATCGGTTACAAGACACCTGATTCATGTATACAATACTCCCAGTTTGGTCGGTAACTTGGATGCCATCACTTGATTTATTTAAGAAATTCTCAAGGAGCAAAGTTCGTTTATACGATTCAACCAGTTTTTCCTCTGTTAATTTTCTATCACTAATATCAACTCCATATCCAATAACGAAACGAAGCTTTCCATGTTCATCAAAGATGGGCCCCATGCGGCGCAACACAACTGAACGATTCCCGTCTTTATCCAGCATATCATCCTCCCATGTGGCAAATGTTTTCGATTCAAGTATCTCATTAAAAAACTTTCTTCTTTTTACAGCTAAATCATTCGAAATTCCCTTCAATTCGCAATAATCAAAATCATCCTTACCAATCATAAATTTGCGCAATTCAGGATCTTTAATGCCTTGCGGATTAATAAAAACATATTTATGATCAGGACTAAAGACCGCAATGTCCGAAGGGATATTATTTAGAATAAATTCGTAAAATTCACGCTGCTTTTCAAGTTCTTGATTAAGTTGATCGGTCTCATCTTCTTTTTTCTGCAATTCGACCGTAAAAGAAGTAATATCACTCACATAAAGGTTGATGTAATTAGCATCTGATAGAAAGCGGACAGAAATAGAGTAATACCTTCCATTTCTAGACAAATAATGAACCGCTTGTTTTTTACTGTTATTAACACAATCAGTTACTATTTCTTTTAATTCCGCATCACCAATTGTTTCTCCTAGCAAAAAATCCTGGAGCATAAATTCATTCGCCGCTTCATTGAAATAAAGAAGTTCATGGTTGGTTGAAAAACGTAATACTGGACTTGGGTTCTCACTGGGAAATCTTGAAAGAGCATCAATGTCTTGTTTTGCCATTTGAAGCTCTCTATTTTTTGCGACCATCCTGTCGCTCAACGCCTTAGCTTCTTCGAGTGATTTTATGGACGCCTGCTGCAAAAACAAGAACTCAGCAATATAATCATGCTTAGGGAAATCGGAATAATCCAGGTGATAATTGGATATTGGGAAATTTCCATTCAGGACCGGTGAGGCAAAAACAGCCAGATAATTATCACCAAAAACTTTAAAAGTAGCTTTGTATTTCTTTGTACCTGACTTAGATATATAAAAAGAAATATTATTTACATGAATGTAATTCGTATCAAAAACAGACTTTAACCCAATTTTACCTAACCAATCAAAATGTTTTTCAAACAAATCACCTTCAACAATTTCCGGCATTGATTTTCGATAACTATCGCCAAATCGTATGATTTCCAGATTTCTATTCAATATAAAAATAAATGGATTTGAAAAATTGGCAATGTCCTCAAAATTCCTTTGCTTAATTTTTAATTCTGTATTTTTAATTCTTAATTCAAGTAGATTTATTACGCTTTTTGCGAGAGTATTCAAACTTCTTACTTGTTCTGTTGATAAGGTTCGTGATTGATAATCTAACGCACAAATGGTACCCAAGGCAAATCCAGCCGAATCAACTAGCGGCACACCAATATAAAAGCGGATTTTCGGATCTCCCGTTACAAGCGGATTATCAAAAAAACGATCGTCTTTTGAGGTATCTGAAACAATAAAAGGTTCATGAGGAGTGTTAATTGCATGACCACAAAAAGATATTTCTCTTGGTGTTTCATTCACATCAATTCCTATTTTTGATTTAAACCACTGTCGATCTCTATCAATAAAAGAGATAAGTGCCATTGGTGTTTGACAAATTTGTGCTGCCAAAGCATTAATCTCATCAAATTCATCCTCAGAAATAGAATCCAACACCTCATATTTTTGAAGTGCAATCAGACGCTCAGCTTCATTTTCTGAAAATTCTGGAAATTTCATACTTTACCAAGAAATTGAAAAAACATCACATGCATCACCTTGTGCAAGAAATTCAATTTGGGTAACCTGCACCTCAAGATTAAAGCGCTTTCCTAAACCAATCAACAAACCGTTTAACATTGGAATCATTCCAATTCGATGTGACCGGTACTCCAATTCAATAGAATTAGATTGCTGATTGCGCGTCGTAAATTGAGGTGGCGCTAAATTCGGCATTATGTTATTTACCTGATAATGAAGTAAATCTAAATTATTTAAAAAACTCACAAACGTATTACCCGCCAAATTTAACATTTCGCTATACCCTTCATTTGCTGTAGACAAAATCCAATATTCTCCAAAAGCTTCTAGGAGTTTTTCTGAATGCGTATTTAAAACATTAGAAGCATTGGCGATTAAGGTAAAAGTTAATTCATCTGGATAGGATTGTAATCCAACAAAATCTTCTTCAACAAAATCTGACAATTGACATATTTCACTCCATTTACCCTCACCATGATTAGAAACAACAAGTTGTTTAATCGCTTTATTTACCAGTCCATACATAATCGGTTATTTGTAAGTAAAGTTAATGAAATATAAATTCAATTAATTTTTAAGTGTCCGGTTCACTAAAAAAAACAACATAAATAAGTAGTTTTACGTAGTTTTTAATAAAATAAAAAATCCCTTACTATTTTCAAGAAATGTATTTTTCTTAGATTTACATATATGACAAGCACAGACAAAATCATTTTAGGGATTGACCCTGGTACAACTGTACTTGGATATGGACTTATCCACATTAAGGATAATAAATTGTCCATGTTAACTTTTGGCATTATACAATTATCAAAATTGACCAATCAACCCGATAAGTTAAAACGGATATTAGATCGTTTAAATGGAATCATCATGGAATTTAAGCCTGATGAAATGGCAATAGAAGCGCCATTTTTTGGTAAAAATGTTCAATCTATGTTGAAATTGGGTAGAGCACAAGGGGTTGCTATTGCCTGTTGTTTGAATCATAATATTCCTTATGAAGAATACTCGCCTCGGAGAATTAAACAATCCGTTACGGGTTCTGGAAGTGCATCCAAGGAACAAGTGGCAGCGATGTTACAAAAGATTCTAAATTTTGAAGAAATGCCCAAATATTTGGATGCTACCGATGGATTGGCGGTAGCGGTATGTCATCATTTTTCGAAAGGAATTGGAGAAAACAACAAAGATAAAGGTAAAGGTTGGGCGACATTTTTAAGTGCCAATCCATCAAGAATTAAGAAATAATGCGCATTAATTTATATACAGACGGAGCTTGCAAAGGAAATCCCGGACCGGGCGGATATGG
>CAMBBW010000047.1 GCA_945863425.1 Lishizhenia tianjinensis | reverse complement strand
ATATTAGCTGAACTAGGTGTTGACTGGGAAATATTCCTTGACAAACTGGCCGAAAATGAAATTAGCATTGAAAAATTGATACAAACCCAATTTGAATTTTTAAAATGTCCAAATAAAAATGCCGCTTAATTTGCTCCGAAACTTTAGTAAGGTAGTTTAGAAAAAATAGAAACAAACCAAGATAAAGATTAGCCGTTTTGTAGCCTTTATTATATGTTAACAAAATAGCCGAAAAAAATCACCCCAGTCCACTTAACAACAGCATTAGAAATATTTATTTAAATTTAAAACAAAATAACAAGAAACTTTGAGATTAATTATTCCCTAATTTTTCTATTCATTTTGAACTTACCCTTCAACTTAGTAAAAATACTTTTATTTTAAAATTTTAAACCCTTTAATTCAAACAATTTTCTTTGAATTTCCAGATTTTTAAAGAAAATTGTTTGAATTATATCTCAAATATGCTGAAATGGAAACCCAGCGCAGAGAACATTAAAGTTATTCATGCTTTTTTCAAATTTGGTTTAAATATCACCAAACATCAGACATAAACAATGTATGTCTGATGAAGATGATTTTCTGGGAGTAATTAAATTAATATTCAAAATTATTTGGAATCAATGATTCATCATAAATTTAAAAACAGGTAAACGAACCATTGAAACCTTGTCGGAGAAAAGAAGACGCCAAGCATTTCTTCTCGAAGAATACCTTATACCCTGTTTTTTGACCTAATAGTTAGTTGTCTTGTGGCACTCTCTGTTCAGGCCATTCATCGTGACGCATTCAATTACTATGTGCTGTACTTTCCATTTCCCTTTTAATGTGGTTTCCCCTACATATTTTATTATAAACTGCTATTTTAGAACAAAACCGTCAACTATTTCTTCGCTTTATTTTCTTTTTTTAATTCCTGCCAGTATTATATTAAAGTCATGTATTATTCTTTTGAGCATTAAAAAACTCATAATGGGAAGGATCACTTAATTCATTAAGTAGTTCAGGAAAATCATGAGCAAAATCTTCGTTCCAGATTATAGTAAGTTCAGCTTTTTGACTCACCTGTCGAAGAGGTATGATATTCAAGGGTAAATTAAGTCCTTTTATCGAATTTTCCGGCTCCAGGCAAACACCCATTCCATTTTCTACCAATTTGAAGGCGGTGCCAGCCGAACTCGTCGTGTGTGTAATCTTAGGTGTGAATCCTGCATCGAGACAGATGGATTTCATTATTTCTAAGTGATTAGATCCATCTTCGAGTGGCGGAAAAATAAATTCTTCACCGGCAAATACCGAAAATGTATTATAATTCTCCTCCGTAATCGGGTGGTTTTTTGGAAGAAGGATGACAAAATCACAAGAAGTCAGTTTTTTACCAAAAAGGTTAGGTGGAATGATTGGATTAGTAGAAAATCCAAGATCGAGTTGCTTCGTTTGGAGTCCTTTGAATTGTCCCTCATTGTTGACTTCCTTCAGAACAAAGCATATTCCTGGTTTCGATTTACGGATTTTATTAAGGACTTCAGGTAAAATTGATTGCTTTATCGAATGGGTAAATCCAATTCTGATTTCAATTTGGCCCTTTGCCATCTGTAAAGCCTTTTGATGTATCAGGTCAAATTGTAATAAAAGATTCTCCATTTCAATTGTGAAATATTCACCCGCAGGTGTTAGCTCAACTTTGCGTTTATGTCGCTTAAAGAGTTGGATGCCGAGCTCTTCTTCGAGCGTACTGATTTGTCGGCTGAGTGCAGGTTGTACAATACAGGCTTCTTCCGCGGTTTTAGTGAAATGTAACCGCTTTGAAAGGATAAGGGCGTTTCTTAATTGTTGAATATTCATTAATGCAAATATGTTATTATTTAATGAAAATTAAGTATTATTTGCTATTAATATATTAACATATTTTTGAGGATTAGTAAACTATTAATGGATTCTGAATACCGTGGATGGCCGTTCATAAAATTAATTCACCCACAATTTTACGATGTTATCGTTTTAAAACCTGTCAAGTTACATGAATCTAATGTTAGATGCGGTCCTGGTAAATCTTCTAAAGGTACTTGACAAAGAAGTAGTACTAATAGGCGAGGCTCTTAGAGGCAGGTATTCACATATCTGGAAGACAAATACTCCGTTGGAAGCTAAAGCCCTACTACTTCCCAAAACGACGGCCGACGTATCTACTATTTGTCAGATTTGTTATGAACATAATCAACCTATAGTCGTGCAGGGTGGACTTACTGGCTTGGTTGGAGGGACAGTATCACAGAACACAGATATTGTAGTCAGCCTACAAAGGATGAATCGAATAGAGGAAATTGATACTCTTTGTCGAACCATGACTGTAGAAGCAGGTTGCATATTAGCAAACATTCATCAGGCTGCTGATGCACATGATTTATTTTTTCCACTGAATTTTGGAGCGAAAGGCTCTGCTCAGATTGGCGGTTGTATCGCTACAAATGCCGGTGGTTTACGTGTCAAACGATTTGGCATGACCAGAAATTTAATCTTGGGATTGGAGGTAGTCCTTGCTGACGGAAAGATTATCAACTCTTTGAAGAAAATAATCAAGGATAATTCTGGCTACAATCTCAATCAACTATTTATAGGTTCGGAAGGCACACTTGGGATTATAACGCGGGCTACCCTCAAATTAGAAGAAAAATTGGTTAATCGAAGCAGTGTTTTTGTGGGAATAGTCAATTTTCAAGATGCGATCCGTTTCCTTCGTTTTTGTGATGCAAAATTCTCGGGTTTGCTTAGTGCTTACGAAATTTTGTGGGCAAACACCTTTGAGGTTCTTGCGTCGAGGTATAAATCTCCTTTTGTAGATAAACATAATTACTATGTGCTACTAGAAATTTTAGACAACCATTCCCCATTATTTAAGGACTTCGTTTATACTGTTTTTGAGGAAGCAGTTGAAAAAAATCTGATTCAAAATGCTGTATTTGCCCACTCTGCACAAGAACATGATTTATTTTGGGGCATTCGCGAAGAGGTGGAGGTGCTTAACGCACAATCGAAATATCAACAACATTTTGATATAAGTGTACCGATTAATCAAATGGCTGGGTATGTCGAACAGGTGAACTGTGAACTTGCCAAAGTGGAAGCGATTGAACATGTTTTTTGCTTTGGACACCTGGCAGATGGAAATCTGCATTTTATTATCGGCAAAAATACCGACGAAACATCTGTAAAATCACTCGTTAACGAAATCATTTACGGGCCACTAAGTGCCGTTAACGGCTCCATTTCAGCCGAACATGGCATTGGTTTGGAAAAAAAACAATGGTTGAGCCGTTGCCGTACTGAAGAAGAAATTGGGTTGATAAAAAAAATTAAAGATGCATTAGACCCAAAACACCTTTTAAATATAGGTAAAATAATTGATTAAATTAAACATTTCAGAAATGAAAACAGCACGATTATTTTTATGCTTATGTTTAGTCCTTACGGCTAATATTTGTGCGAATGGACAGCGTTTCAATGCAGAAGAAAAACTTAAAGACATTGATTCGACGATTAATAAAATCCTTAATGATTGGAATGTACCAGGTTGTGGGGTGGGTATTGTCATTAAGGATAAATTAGTTTTTGCTAAAGGATACGGTTATCGTGACTTAGAAAACAAATTGCCAATTACACCCTCCACCCTTTTTCAGATTGCTTCAAATACCAAACTTTTTACTGCCACTGCCATTGGATTTCTTGTTGAGGAGGGAAAATTAGAATGGGATAAGCCTATAAAGAAATATGTCCCACAGATTGAATTTTATAATAATGAATTAAACACCAATGTCACTATCAGAGATATGCTCTCTCATAGAACAGGCATTTCAAGACACGATAATATCTGGTTTGGTTCAAGGTTTACCCGGCAGCAACTTTTTGATAAACTTAAATATCTTGAACCAAGTATTCCGTTACGTCAAGGGTTTCTTTATAATAATCTGATGTACGCTGCCTCCGGACATATAGTAGAACTTCTGTCGGGTAAAACCTGGGAGCAATACGTAACAGAAAAAATTTTCATACCGTTGAATATGGGTAATTCTATTTTTACTGTAGAAGAGGCGAAAAAAAAAGCAGCCTTTGTATTACCTTACTATGAAAGTAGAGAAAGTAGCAAGTTGCAGCCACAACCAATTATTGACCATTCTCAAGGAGTAGGTCCTGCGGGTTGTATCATATCAAACATTAATGATCTTTCCACATGGCTAATTACACAAATATACGGCGGTAAGTACCTCGATAAACAAGTAATTCCCCAAAGAGTGATTAAAGAAACCTTACAGCCAGCAAGTTTATCTGCTACGGTTCCAGATAAGTATTATGAGACCATCAATTCAATGTTTGGTATGGGGCGAAACACCTCAAGTTACAAAGGACATTACAGGACTGAACATGGGGGTTCAACGGGCGGAATATTTTCAAACATGACCATTTTACCGGCGGACAGCCTCGGTGTAATTGTTTTTAGCAATGCCGCCCATTCGCGTCCACTTCCGGTAATGATAACGAATATTATCATTGATAAACTCCTTGATTTAGGAGCTACGCCCTGGAATGAGAGAGAACTGAAGGACTACTTGAAAATGAAGGCATTGAATCAAGAAGCACGCAAAAAACAGGATGAAGACCTTATATTGAATACAAAACCATCACATCTTTTGACAGACTATATAGGCAAATATGAAAATGCAGCTTATGGTATTATGGAAATTAAAGCAATGGGTGACAATCTGCAGTTTACTTTTAATAACAAAACACTAGATCTCCGACACTATCATTACGACCGATTTGTATCAAAAGATGACGAAATCCATGGAAAATGGTCCCTTTTATTTGATACGGATGCTCATGGGATTGTTCAAAATATAAAGGTGAGCCTTGATGAAAAAGAGGTTGTATTTTTAAGAAAGGCTGATGCCAAACTATCTGATACAGCATTTCTCAAGAAATTAGAAGGAACTTATGAATCAATTGGTGCGACTTTGAATTTTGTATTAAGTGGTGAAGAATTAGTGATTACTTCATCTCCCCCGCAACATCTTGAGCCCTTAAAAAATGCTGTTTTTAAGATTCGTGAATTTTCTGATAGAACCATAGAGTTTATTGTGGACAAAACGGATGTTGCTACAGGTCTAAGATTGACAAGTGGCGGTAAGGCCATTGAGTTCACAAAAAAATAAGAGTAAAGGACAATTCAATTTTAAAACATGAAAAACAAGATAGCACTCATCGTTTTAATTTGGTTAATCAAAGGATTTTCTTTATCCCTTTTAGCTCAATCATCAGTCATTTATGATATTGTGATTATGGGCGGACGAGTGATAGATCCCGAAACTAAACTTGATACCATCAAAAATGTGGGAATACTCAACAACCGAATTGCTCAGATCAGTTCTGTACCCCTGAAAGGTAAAGAAATAATCAATGCAACTGGTTTAGTAGTATCCCCGGGCTTTATTGACCCACATGTTCACGGCTTAACTAATCAGGAACAGGAATATCAACTGCACGATGGCATTACAACTGCTTTGGAGCTAGAGATAGGTGTACCATTTTTAGGAGAATGGTATGCTTCCAGACAATCAAAGGCACTTATCAATTATGGAGCAAGTGCCAATTGGGGGTTTGCCAGAATGCAGGCACTGGAAAAATATCAGCAGGAACTACTTGAATTAAAACAAGATATTGCCAATGGTAATCCTCACGCGGCAGTCGTTAGTCTGGGTATGACCTATGACAAAACCCTTGACACAGCACAATATCATAATATGCTGGTTAATATCAAGAACGAATTAGCAGCAGGTGGTATTGGTATTGCTGTTTTTATTGGATATGTACCTGGGGCAAGTAACGAAGAGATTTTCCGGGTGTATCAATTGGCAGGTGAGATGCAGGCAACTATTTTTAGCCACGTGCGTGAACCTAACCTCACTGCTGTACAGCAAGCTATTTCTGATGCCGTTTTGACCAATGCTCCCTTACACATTGTCCATATCAATAGTGTGACTTTGGGGCAAATCAAATTGGGTATCGAAATGGTGCAAATTGCCCAAAAAAGAGGATTCAACATTACAACCGAAATGTATCCCTACACTGCTGCAGCAACGGGAATATACACCAATTTGTTTTCTGATGGCTGGCAGCAGCGTATTGGTATATCTTATGAAGATCTTCAATGGGTCGCTACAGGTGAAAGACTTACCAAAGAAACCTTTGAAAAATATCGAAAGACAAAAGGGGCTGTAATTTTACACATGATGAAACCTGAATGGATTCAGGCAGGAATAGTTATGGAAGGTGTGATGATAGGCTCAGACGGAGGTACTTATTCCCCTTTGACTCACCCGCGTACAGCAGGTACTTATGCAAGGGTTCTGGGTAAATATGTCAGAGAAGACAAAAAGTTAGATTTACTTACCGCCATCGGGAAAATGACTCTATTACCTGCCAAAATGCTTGAAAAAGTAGCTCCAATGATGCGTTATAAAGGAAGAATACAAGTAGGTGCTGACGCTGACATTACCATTTTTAATCCCAATACTGTGATTGATAAAGCTACTTTTGAGGATGGTCTAAAGTTCTCCGAAGGGATGTCGTACGTAATGGTAAATGGACATTTTATTTTAAAAAATGGAGAAATGGTAAAAAACGTTTTTCCCGGGCAGCCCATCTATGGAAAATTTAAGAAGTAGGTTTCCCCGAAATATTTTTGACGAAATAATGGATTGAATATGAATGTATCAAAAGAAATCATGGAAAAGTGGGGTGGTGAAACATTAATCATTCATTTGGATAAAGACACACAGTCCATCATACTCATTGCTATTCATTCCTCGCAAATAGGACCTGCTGCAGGAGGATTGCGAATGAAAAAGTATAAGAATCTGGAGGATGCCATTACCGATGTACTGAATCTGTCCCAGGCCATGACTTCCAAATTTGCCATGGCAAACATGAAATGGGGCGGTGGTAAAACGGTAGTTTATCTGACACGCGATCTTGATAATACCGAGCGTGAACTGTTTTTAATGAGATTTGGAGATATATTGAAAAGCCTTCAAGGTCGCTATTATGTCGGTCCCGATGTCGGCACTTCGTCCGAAGATATGGATATTATCTACCATACCGGCAAGCCTTATGTTTTTTCCAGGACGGTCAAAGCTGGTGGTGCAGGTTCTTCTTCCGTTCCAACAGCTTATGGCGTTTATGCAGGGATAAAAACAACCTGTAAGTTTCTTTTTGGTACAGAGCGCCTGGAGGGCAGAACCATTTTTATACAAGGACTCGGAAACGTAGGGCAAATTTTATTAAAAATACTTCTGAAAGAAAATGCACATGTCATTTTTACTGATACAAACACGGAATTGGTAGATAGGATATTAAACCAAGAAGAAAAAGTCCAGTTTCTGCCACCTGAAAAAAGCTATGATGTAGCATGTGATATTTTCGCTCCCTGTGCGCATGGCGCTATTCTCAACCCCAATACTATTTCCCGATTAAAATGTAAAGGTATAGTGGGTGCCGCTAACAATCAATTGAGTGAACCGGAAGACGCTGAAAGATTGAAACTAAGGGGTATTCTCTATGCACCTGATTATGTAGTGAACTTAGGCGGTGCTATGGGCATAACGGCCATTGAAGCAGAAGGGGCCTCGGAAGAAGAAAGTATTGAAAAGGTGCAAAAAACCATTTCTGAGACCTTAGAGAAAATATTCATCAACTCGAAAAGTGATGATACAAACACCATAGAGGCAGCCACGAAAATAGCCCAACAACGGTTAGAAAAATACTTCTCTAACACAATTGAAATCTAAATAGTAAAAATATGAAAGAAAATACCACTGGTATTTGGAAAAATGAAGAGCAAGCCGAATTTTTTTTGAATGAAACATTGCAAAAAGCATACAAAGAATGTCCAAGTGCTCGAAATTTTGCCGATCTCATTCACAATGAAATTGCCATAAGGTTAAGAGATATTATTGACCATATAACTTTCTCCCATCGGGATTTAATCCCCGGCTTAGAGGCTAATGGTTGGAAGGAAGATGGAAATTCAGGGATTTATCGCAACGAATCTGGTATATTTCCAGCCTTTGTTTATGAGAAAGGAACGCGTAAAGTCGTTTTTAAGGTTGAATTTATAGATGATTTTCTAAAAGCCAATAATCTTCATCGGGAGGTGCTCGGACAAGCGGGAAGTCAATTGCGGATGGCAGAAATTTTTAGCGGAAAAGAAACCTCTTTTTGGGCGGTAGAAAGACATGGGACAAAATCTTTTTCTATTGAAGAACAGTCAGAAGAAATAATTAATCAAGCACAATTTCACCAACACATTTTTAGAACCCGACAACGATTATTTGATGATGTGACAAAGGGTCTTGAAAATACTGAAAATTTAGTCCATGCGGCAGTTGAGGCCATTGGTGCAGATTGGGCGTGTGACCTCTTTTTAAGGGCTGAACGAGAATACTGGATGTCAAGAAATCGGGCGGGCAGGGTTCAAAAAGAACGACAAGATAAATTTGGTATGGGTTGGGCTAATCAAGATCACCACACCTTTGACAGTTCACGTCAATATTTCTATCGAACCATTCGTATTTTGGAAAAATTAGGCTTTGAATGTCGGGAACTCTTTTATGCGGGCGCGGGAGCGGGATGGGGGTCACAGATTTTGGAGCAACCAGTTTTGCAATCGGTCATTTTTGCAGATATTGACCTGGCACCTGAAGAACTGGATATTGATTTCGCACATGATTCGAACATTAAGCCACTATATCCTTATCGTCGCGCAGGACTTTGGTGTGCTATGCATGGTGAAAGTATATTGGAAGCGGGCCTTAATCACTTGGAATGTATGTTTGATGCCAAACGATTCAATGAAATTTTTGCCAGATTAAATATAGACATGATGCAACCGTTTTCTGATTTTCCTCACCTTTACCAAGCGCTGACCGTAGGAGAATGGTGGTCAGTTGACCCAAAAAGAATAGCTGTTTTAGAGGCAGAAGGACATATTACGGAAGAAGAGGCCGAAGATTTCAGGAAAAATGGCGCTATTGGTTCTCATTTCGAAAATTTAGAACGGAATAATGGATTTAAAGGATTCAATCAGCCCGGAATTGATGATGTGTTGAGGGTGATTGACCCGAGAAAACAATTACTGGGTAATTAAACAGAGCAAAAAAATAGGTTGCTCTTCTATGTTTTTTTAAATCCATAATATCTGTTGAATGAATAAAGCAATCGTTTTGACCAATGGTCTATTTTTAAAAATTAATGCCAAAACAGCTCACGGGCTAGTCAGAGGAACAGAAAAATTTGAGATTATTGGCGTTGTGGATGGTATAGAAACTGCAGGAAAAGATGCAGGGGAATTGTTGGATGGTAAAAAACGGAATATTCCTATTTTCTCCGATGTAGAAAAAGCTGTAAATGCACTCCCTGAAATCAATTTTCTAATTGTCGGTGTAGCAACCCTTGGTGGTGTTTTTCCTCCTGATATGCTTGAAATCATTAGAAATGCCATCCAAAACAAAATCTCGATTGTCAATGGCCTACATGAATATCTTTCTGAAAAAGAAGAACTTGTTTCGCTTGCCAAAGAAAATAACGTTGAATTGATAGATATTAGAAAACCAAAATCCAGGAAAGATTTGCATTTTTGGACAGGTGAAATTTGGACAGTTAAAGCCCCCATCATTGCCGTTTTGGGTATGGATTGTGCAATGGGCAAACGTACCACTGCAAGAATGATAAAAGAAGCGTGCTTAAGAGAGGGTATCAATATGCAAATGATCTACACAGGACAAACTGGTTGGCTTCAAGGCGGAAAATACGGATTTATATTTGATTCTACACTAAATGATTTCGTTTCCGGCGAGATAGAACATGCCATTGTGAGTTGCTGGAAGGAGACAAAAGCGGATTTTATATTACTTGAAGGGCAATCCTCTCTCAGAAATCCAAGTGGCCCTTGTGGCTTTGAATTTTTGATTTCCGGCCATGCAAAAAACGTGATATTAGTTCATGCACCTAAAAGGCAATACTTCGATAATGAAGAACATTTCGGTGAAATTCCAAGCTTAGCATCAGAAATCGAAATTATTTCAAAATTGGGTTCAAAGGTAATTGCATTAGCTTTAAACACTGAGGGGTGTACTTTTGAAGAAAGTAAATTTTATCAAGAACATTATCAGAATTTGCTCAATATTCCTGTGTTATTACCGATTGAAGAAGGTGTAGAAAAAATAATCCCTACGTTAAATGCCCTAAAACCATGAAAATTGTTGAAGTAAAGCCTTATTTGAAAAAACTTACCCTAACGAAGCCATATACCATTGCCTACGATACAATAACGGATGTAGAGCTTGTTTTTCTTGAAATAACTCTCGAAAACGGCATAATTGGTATTGGCTCTGCAAGTCCGGCAGAAGCGGTAATTGGCGAAAATTCCCAACAAACATTTAGCAATCTTCAATCCGGATTTATTCAAAATCTTGTAGGAAGAGATATTCGCCACTTTCTGCAGATAATCTTTGAAACAAAACAAATTTTTCCACTATTGGCCGGTACTCAGGCTGCCATTGACATTGCGCTTCATGATGCTTTTTGTAAATACTTAGATATATCGGTAGTTGATTTTTATGGTCAAAAAATATCTTC
Organism: Lishizhenia tianjinensis; assembly: GCA_945863425.1. GTDB lineage: Bacteria > Bacteroidota > Bacteroidia > Flavobacteriales_D > Crocinitomicaceae > UBA952. Next base: position 4,662 of record CAMBBW010000047.1, on the reverse strand, counting down.
CTTACCAACTTCCGTAACTATAGGCATAATGGATGTTAATGAAACCCTTGAAGAAGCGCGAAATTTTGAGCAATTAGGATTTAAAATTTTAAAAGTCAAAACAGGCTTAGATGTAGATACCGATATTGAGCGAATCATAAAACTGCGAGAGGTATTTAAAAATCGGCTAAAAATAAGAATAGACGCTAATCAGGGGTATTCAATCAATGATTTATTGAAGTTTTATCAAGCCACTAAAAATCTTGATGTTGAATTGATTGAACAGCCTGTTTTGGTTGGAAAAGAAGACACGTTAGATGCTTTGGGTGAAGACATTAGAAAAAAGATTGCCGGCGACGAATCTTTGAAAAATGCAAAATATGCCATTCAATTTGCTAACAAAAAAACCTTTGGAATTTACAATATCAAACTGATGAAATGTGGTGGAATTATTGGAGCAAAAGATATTGCCAGTGTAGCTCAAAATACAGGAATTGATTTATTCTGGGGTTGCAACGATGAGAGTATTGTAAGTATCACCGCAGCATTACACGTGGCTTACAGTTGTCCCAATACTAAATATATTGATTTGGATGGCAGTTTTGATTTAGCAGAAGATTTAGTAAAAAATGGATTCTCACTTTATGATGGTTACATGAAAATTAATAAACAACCTGGTTTTGGTTTTGAAAAAATATAAATCTCACTTAAAAAAATGAATAAACTTATTGCAAAAATTGGTTTACGGTCGGCAATTATTTTGGTTGTCAGCGTCATTGTTGGTTCAGGCGTATTCAAAAAAATGGCTCCTATGTCAGCTGAGCTAGGTTCTCCCACCTTAGTGATTGCTTGTTGGGTTTTGGCAGGGTTTATCAGTTTAGCGGGGGCACTATCCACTGCCGAAATGGCTGGTATGTTTCCAGATTCTGGCGGAGAATATCATTATTTTCAACGAATTTACGGTCGTTTTTTTGCATTTCTATATGGTTGGGGCAACTTTACCGTCATGAAATCGGCTGCCATTGCTGCATTGGCCTATATATTTGCTCAATCACTCAATAGCTTTATTTCACTGCCTCAGTCTTCGACTGATTTTTTTCTTTTTCAAAACTATGGAGTCAAACTCTTAGCCTCATTCCTTATTTTTACCTTAAGTTTTTTGAATTATAGGGGCGTCATTTTTGCTGAAAGATTGAGTACATTACTTACATCCTTGATGATACTGTCCGTATTATCTATCATCTTTTGGGGCTTTTTCTCTGGAAAAGGTAGTCTGGATAATCTAACAAGCCGTAGTGTTCATTTCGATATTAATAAATTAGAGGGTCTTGGCTTACTCAAAGCGATGACCATTGCCAGTTTGGGAGCATTTTGGGGATATGAGGGTTGGAATCAAATTGGTTACATAGGCGAAGAGGTGAAAAATCCGAAGAAAAATCTTCCTCTGGCGTTAGGTATCGGTACGCTTATTGTAATAGTGATTTATGTTTTGTTAAACACCGTTTTTGCCTATATTTTTCCGATAGATTACTATATATCATTGAACTCCGAGCCTAATAAGATTGTAGCCGTTGAAGTGGCTAATAAAATTTGGGGTAGTATTGGAGCAATTTTCGTTGCATGTTTAATTATGGCCACAACACTCAATTCTGCGAATAGTTCCATTTTATTGACCGCAAGAATTCTTTATGCTATGGCAAGAGATGGCATGTTTTTTAAAAGTGCAAATTCTATTCATCCTAAATTTCAAACCCCCTACAAAGCTATTTTTATTCAAGCTATGTGGGCGAGTCTTTTAGTTTGGTCGGGGTCATTTGACCTACTCACTAATATACTCGTATTTGCAGCTTTCATTTTTTACGGTGCCACTGCCTTGGGTGTTATTATTCTTCGAATAAAAGAGCCTGATATTCCTCGCACCTACCGGGTATTTGCCTATCCGTTTATGCCTGTTATTTTTCTTTTATTCAGTCTGCTTTTGTTGGTTATTACAACGATAAACCAACCGAAGGAAGCACTTTTAGGTCTAGGTTTAATCGCTACCGGTATCCCGTTTTACTTGTATTGGCGAAGGACATAATAAATTCTTCAAAACCATATTTCTTCTCCCTTTTTAAGAAATTGACTTACATGTAATTTGTCTGTCATTTTTCTCCAATCAAAATAGCTATCAGGAATAGAAATATCAGGAATAGAAAATGGTGATCCTTTACTCAGATTCATAAAACACTGTAAACACATACTAAGATAGTGGACCTTTGATAATACAAGCAAAAGATTTACCTCGCTGTGTATTTTTATATGTGCTATTAAGATAAGGGTTGAACTGAATTAATATTTTTGATTTCATCCAGAAACAATTTTGTGAACCTTTAAACTTTTAATCCAATATACTTCCCTTCCACACCATTCACATCTACATATAATTTGTTTGGAAAAGCGCTTTAAAAGGTAATACTTTCATTCGTATTAAAATACCAATACTTAAATGAGGATTGACACCCACGAAGAATAAACCTAATGCATAAGCCAAAGACGTTGACTGTATCCTACAAATCCTGATTCAAAACTGGAGCCAAGAGTTAAAATTTACATTGAAACCTTTCAGAGTAGATACGCCAAGCATAGCGTCTCTACATGGCATAAATAATAATCTCCTTGTTGTCAACAACATGTACTTCCCGACGGATTCGATCCTCCCATGATAATTCTGCAGCGCTTTTCTTTTCGAGAAATACCATATACCCTGTTTTTTGTCCTAATCGGTCCAGGTAACGGGCTAGTTGTTCAATTCCTTCTGGCTCTGACCATTTATCATGGTGCATTTTTATCTCAATCGTAATGACTTGTTCTTTCCAAAAAACAACCAGATCTGTCCGCCCATTTCCTGTGGCCATTTCCCTTTCAATGCGTCCTCCCCCATTAATGACCCGTTGTAAAAAGGCCATCAAGATTAACTGGTGTCCAGCCTCCTTGTATTTATATTTATCAATCCATGATTCAGCGTTGCGTCGATAAAATTTGGTGAATGCATCCAGTAACTTGTCCATATTCAGCGTACCATCGTTGTTCAGATACCAACTCGTCTGGGCGATGTCTTGATTAATACCAACGGAAAATCCAATCGTTAAAATACGGGTTATGATTTCTCTGTATATCGGATTGGCAAATTGAATAGGATTCCCCGTGCTGATAATACCTACATCGCGGCAATAACGGATAGCATCATCTGCTCCATCAAAAGCGGGGGAATCACCCGTGATGATACTCATGATAATGGGTCGAACCCGAGGATCATCTATTTTGTCCGCTAAGCTATCCAGATGGGTTTGACGCTGTTCAATGAGCCGCTCCTTCGCCAGTTCAATCATGTCTAAGGTAATCTCAAGAGTATAATCATTCTTTAAAATTTTCCTTACCACCTCATTGGCTAGCGCGTTCGTCAACCAGGGTTGTCCACCCGAATAGGCATATAACTTTTCTAATACCTCTTCAGAAAAAATCTGACCAGTATCCAAGGTATGTTGGTCCAACAATCCACGCACTTCTTCCTTTGAAAATGCAGGTAGGAAAAAAGATTCTGCTTTTATGTTAAAAGGAGAACCTGAACCTATTGACGGATTATCTGCTCTGGCCCGCATTCGAAAATCACGGATATCTCGCAGGCCTACCAGGGCAATAGATTGAGGGAAATGATTGGGACGGGTTTGAAAGCCATCGCGTAATTGCCGTAAAGTAGAAATAAGCACGTCGTCATAGAGAGCGTCCACCTCATCAAGTAATAAAACCAAAGGTTTATCAAGGGTATCGCACCAATCGGTTATGTAATCTCCCATCATGGATGGACCAGAAATATATTTTGCAATATCTGGAGGCAGATTTTCTGTTCCAAGGAAGAACTTCGACATTTTAGCTAATGCCTTGATAAAATTAATATTCGCCGATTCCACCGATATACTGGTATAACCTGCAGATTCCAAAGAACATACCACAGCAACATAGTTCCCTTCCTTATTTAAACGATGAGCCAAAGCATGTAAAAAAGTGGTTTTACCTGTTTGCCGGGGGGCATGAATGAGAAAATATTGCTTTGAATCTATCAAATCCAATATATTATCATACATATTCCGAAACGGATCTACCATATAATGGTCTTCCGCATTACATAACCCCGTGGTATTAAATAATCTTTTCATTTTTTAAAGATACGCCTTTTAGGCGTAGGATGAGCGATCAAGTTGAGACGATGGTTAGGGATTGAGTGCGCAGCAGCCACTTTTTGAATCAGGATTTTCAGGATTAACCTTAACGTCTCCGGTTTGGGTGGGAAGGTTATAATTTAATGTTGCTTTTATTAACCTGCCTCTCGCCGATGCGTAACGCATCGGCGAAAAGAAGACACGATCCATCACGTCTCTGCGATATTTTTTCGTGAACAATAGGTATATTTCTCAAAAAAATGCCTTCAACATCCTAAACGGCTATGCCAAATGTAAGAGATATAGAGCTACAATTCAAGAATTGCCTTAGACAATGAAAAAGCAAACGGTAAATTGTAGCGGCACAGAAAAGGTCATCAGAATAAATGGCTTTTTATTTGTCTATTCCCGAATTTTAATACTTGTTCAATCCAATCTATGTCTTTGCTTAAATAGACATCAGGTTGCATACCTACTGTTTCAT
>CAMBBW010000046.1 GCA_945863425.1 Lishizhenia tianjinensis | reverse complement strand
CATATTGGTGGAAATCCATGGTTCAAATGCATGAGAATATTGTTGGATTGGATTCAGCGATTTTCATGCACCCAACGACTTGGAAAGCTTCTGGTCACATAGACGCGTTTAATGATCCCTTAATTGATAATAAAGACTCGAAAAAACGCTATCGGGCTGATGTTCTACTAGAAGATTACGTTGAAAAGCAACGTCAAAAAATTGAAAAAGAGGTTGAAAAGGGAATAAAACGTTTTGGAGCTGATTTTGATGAAACACAATTCCGGGTTACGAATCCAAATGTGTTGCGCAGTCAAGAGAAAATTGGAAGCGTCGAAAAACGAATGAAAGAAAGTTTGGAAGCCAATGATTTAGAGGCAGTTTATCAACTAATTGTTGATTTGGAAATAACATGCCCCATTTCTGGTTCTAAAAACTGGACTGAGGTGCGTCAATTTAATTTAATGTTTTCAACGGAGCTTGGATCTGTTTCGGGAGAAGCAGCAACCATTTATTTACGACCAGAAACAGCACAAGGGATATTTGTGAATTTTTTAAACGTCCAAAAATCTGGTCGAATGAAGATTCCGTTTGGTATAGCTCAAATAGGAAAAGCCTTTAGAAATGAGATTGTCGCGCGACAGTTTATTTTTCGAATGCGCGAATTTGAACAGATGGAAATGCAGTTTTTTGTTCGTCCAGGTGAGGAAATGAAATGGTATAATTACTGGAAAGAGTTTCGTTTAAATTGGCACCATGCTCTAAACTTGGGTCATGAAAAATACCGCTACCACGATCATTTGAAATTAGCACATTATGCAAATGCTGCAAGCGATATTGAATTTGATTTTCCCATGGGGTTCAAAGAATTAGAGGGTATTCACTCCAGAACCGATTTTGATTTGAAACAACATGAGCATCACTCTGGAAAGAAATTACACTATTTTGATCCTGAACTCAATCAAAGTTATGTTCCCTATGTTATTGAAACTTCCATCGGCTTAGATCGAATGTTTTTGGCTGTATTAAGTGCATCTTATAAAAACGAGACTTTAGAGGATGGCTCTGAGCGTGTTTTCTTAAAAATCCCTGCAGCTCTTGCTCCCTATAAAGCGTGTATCATGCCTCTAGTTAAAAAAGATGGTCTACCCGAAAAAGCACGTGAGATTATAAAAATGCTCCAATTGGATTTTATGGTGCAATATGATGAAAAGGATTCTATTGGAAAACGTTACCGCCGTCAGGATGCAATTGGAACTCCCTTTTCGATCACTGTTGATCATCAATCGTTAGAAGATAATATGATTACTATTCGCGATCGAGATACAATGGAACAACAGCGTGTATTAATTTCAGAATTATCAACAATACTCAATCAAAAATGTAGTTGGTTAACGTTGATTCATTAATTAGTTTGGTATACAAGAGGATCAACACCTTCTTTAATTACTGACAAGAATTTTTCTGTATTACCACTAAGATTTCCTACAGTTTTACCACCACATTTATTAGCTGTACCGAAAAAATTTTCTTTCTCATTCAGCCAAGTTTGAATTGTAATACTGGTTCCACCTGTACAACCTTGATTGGTTTCAATGTTTTTTTGATTTTTTATTCCACAATTGAGGAAAGCGGTTTTACATTGTTCCCATTTAATAGTAGAAATTGCAATGGTGGTATCCTTCAAAATAGTACCATATGAATTTGCAGTAAATCGAAGTTGGGTTTCTGTTATTATCCAGGAATAACTTCGGTGGTGCAATGGGGGAACAGAGGCATCCTGAAAATGGTATTCTATTTTATCAATGTTTTTCGAAATTGCTGATTGTGATTCAATTGGTTTACGATAAGAATGATAGACCTTTAACTTTTTTATTCCATGAGTAGTCTTAAACAGAGTAGGTATGGTAACTTGTTTTCCTTCTGAATAGTAATAAACATCAAAATGTAAGTGAGCCCAAGAGGAATACCCCGTGTTTCCGGATAGCCCAATTAATTGACCCTTTGATATTGTATCTCCAACTTTCACAAGTGCTCCTTTATACAAAAGATGCCAATATGCTGCAAACGTACCATCGGAATGTTTTATAACAATATGATTCCCTAAACGTAAGAACTTTTTTTTCGGGCCTCCTTTCACATGTGATGACTCTGTTATATAAACAAGGCCTTCTCTGGCAGCATGAATTGGAGTCCCTTTTTTTGCCTTAAAATCCAATGCAAATTGTCCTTGGTGTGAATAGGAGCCATTGTACCCTTGCATCACCATTGATTTTTCACCAGGGGCAAATGGCAAGTCGAATACATAGTTTGTGTCTATATTTTGGGGAGACCTTTGAGAAAGTATTGAGAAAGCATTTAAAGAAAGAAGGAAAAAAATAGATTTTACCAGCACAATCAGTTCAATTTTATTCAGTAACAAACTTAATTTATTTTATCTTAAAAACACACAAATCATCTAATTTATAAATTTGAATTTTGTTAACTAATTCATATTAGCTTACATTTGCGCATGCAGAATTGGAAAACAGTATTTTATTTGGTAGTTGCTTGGGTGGTATTTTCGGCATTTTCAAGCAGTGAATTTGAAAAAGGAATTGCAAGTTATTATGGCAAATCTTTCGAAGGAAGACGCACATCTTCGGGAGAAATTTTACGGAATGATAGTTTAACTGCTGCTCATAAGACCTTGAAATTTGGAACCTTAGTAAAGGTAACGAACACAAAAAATGATTCGGTTGTAATCGTAAAGATTAATGATCGCTTACCTAAAAGTTCATCACGAGTTATTGATTTAACATTGGGAGCTGCTAAAAAATTGAATTTTATTCGTGCAGGATTGACCCCTGTAACCCTTGAAATAATTGAAAAAAATGAAAAATAATACATTAGTTTTGGTGGTATTTATCCTAGCTCTAGCTTCCTGTTCAAAAGGAACAGTTACCGCTATAAGTGATAAACCTGCGGAAATAACACCTCGCAATACGGATTTATCAGCTGCATCTTTATATGCAGAACAATGTGCTTCATGTCATGAATTGCAACCGCGTGAAAAATACACAGCAAATCAATGGAAACGAATCGTTCCAGATATGGCTAAAAAGGCTAAAATTGATGCAAGCCAAGAGGCAATTATATTGAATTATGTACTGGAGGCAGCAAAACCATAATTGTTGGATTGTCGTCATTTTTTAGGATTATCCTCCGTGTTAGTTGTTTTTGCATCTTGGTTACCAATTCGCTCACTTTACGAAGAAATACAAAGAGGAATTGAAATTGTTCCTACCATATCTAACTTGCATGTATCACCCAGAATGACTCTTTTTCAGTTGAGTATATGAGAGTTGAGTCTTTAAAAATTATCGATCTTTCAACCGTTTTAGCCGGACCATCTGTCGGAACATTTTTTGCTGAACTAGGAGCTAAAGTTATCAAAGTAGAAAGTCCAGAATTTCCAGATGTGACGCGTTCTTGGAAGTTACCTTCAGAGAGTTCTGATGCTAGTGTGAGTGCTTATTTTTCGTCGGTTAATTATTTAAAGCATTATATTCAACTTGATTTCAGCGAAAAAGTTCAGCTTGATCAACTTATGTTATTAATTTCCGAGGCGGATATTGTATTAATGAATTTTAAGAAATCAACGGAAACAAAATTTGGATTAACACCTGAATTACTGCTGGCTAATTTTCCAAGATTGATAATAGGAAAAATCAGTGGTTTTGGGGATGAAAATGATCGAGTGGCCTATGATTTGATTTTACAAGCGGAAACGGGATTTATGTCAATGAATGGAACAGCTCAATCTGGTCCGGTAAAAATGCCTGTCGCACTAATAGATGTTTTAGCAGCCCACCATTTGAAAGAAGGAATCCTTTTGGCGTTATTGGATCGGATTGAATCTAATCGGGGTAAAATTGTTTCGGTTTCCTTGTATGATGCTGCAATTTCAAGTTTAGCCAATCAAGCATCAAATTATTTAATGGAAAATGATATTCCTTCACGCTTGGGTAGTTTGCATCCTAACATAGCGCCCTATGGAGAGCTATTTATAACAAAAGATTCTGTTCAAATAACACTTGCTATTGGAAGTAATGCACATTTTCAAAAATTGGGTGTGATTTTGTGTTTGCCAGATTTAGTAATTGATGAACGCTTTTCTACAAACCAACAACGTTTGAAAAATAGACAGGAGTTGGTGGATGTCTTGTCTGAAAAATTAATTCTCCTTGAAGCGGATGATTTTTTAAATCGTTGCCATCAATCCAATATTCCTGCTGCTCGCATCAAGAATTTGGAAGAAGTGTTTAAGAATATTGAGGCGCAGAAATTGATACGACAGGAAACTATTTCAGGACAAGAAACGAAACGGGTAAGCTCAATAGCATTTAAATGGAAATAAAAATTCGTCCGCCAAAAACTAAATCGGAATGGGAAAATTATTACGATTTGCGGTTTCGTGTTTTGCGCGAACCTTGGCAGCAACCTCGAGGATTTGAAAAAAAATGAAGGAAATCACATCGGAATACATTTGGCGCTGTTTCAGTTTGGCACAATCAAAGCGATTGTCAGATTAGGTGTATCTGATCAAAGTATTGGTCAGGTTTGATTTGTTGCTGTTGAGACAAATAATCAAGGCAAAGGCTTTGGGAATCTTGTAATGAGTGAAGTAGAAAAAGTATCAATCGCTGGAGGAGATAAACAAATGATATTGCATGCACAAGAATAAGCACTGTGGGTTTCTATCTCAATCGGGGTATCAATTAGTTGAAAAGGCTCATTTACTTTTTGATAAGTTTCAACATTATTTGATGCAAAAGAGGTATTGATATAAATTGTTTATACGCGACTAATAATTAGTTCTGTAAATAAAGTATCTTTACCTGAACTTTTTGGCGATAGATTTGTTTGAGATTTGTTATAATGTGTGGTAGATAAAAATGGCTGAATATAAAATCAAAGATTTAGAGGTACTTTCTGGTGTTAAAGCACACACCATTCGAATTTGGGAAAAGCGATACAATTTACTTTCACCAGATCGTACGGAGACTCAAATTCGTTTATATACAGACGAAGATTTAGTGATTTTATTGAATGTTTGTTTGTTATACAAGCATGGTGTTAAAATCTCGCATATTGCTAACATGTCTTTTCCGCAGATACAAGAAAAAGTGCTTGAAATTCAACAGTCCTTTGATTTAGGTGATAGTTCGGAACAATTGATATTGGCTTTATTAACCTTAGACGAGGCCTTATTTCGGAATACATTAAGTTCATTAATTGCTGAGGTTGGATTAATTAAGACATTTTTAGACCATTTAATTCCATTTTTAGATAGAATTGGTATTATGTGGCTGGTTGGTACTATTAATCCTTCACAGGAGCATTTTATTTCTAATCTTATTCGCCAGAAAATAATTGCTGAAATTGATAAAATGCCAATTCCAGTAAATCTTCAGAATCCAATAATGTTGTTTTTACCTGAGCACGAATGGCATGAAATAAGCTTGCTTTTTTATCAGTTTATTTTGCGTGAGAAGCAATTACATACGGTTTATTTGGGTCAAAGTTTACCTTTCGATTCTTTAGTGGAGTGTGTTCGGCAATTGAAACCTTGTGCCTTGGTTACTTCCTGGTTGACTGCCGTTGAGGAAAATTTTATTGAAAATTATTTCAAACAATTAAAAGAAGAGGTGGGTAGTATTCCAATTTTGGCAGGTGGGTATCAAATTAAATCCAATAGTTCCCGCCTTTGTAAGTGGGTCGTTGAAATTGAAACTGTAGAATCGTTGAATACACATTTTTCTTAAATTATTTTTCAGTTTTTGTATTTGATTAAAAAAATATCATTATATTTGACTAGTATATAGTCAATAAGTGTTTATTATTAAATTTTAATCAATATGATAGAATTAAGTGCTGGAGATGTCGCTCCAAATTTTAAAGGTATAGATCAGAATGGTGATTCTATTGAGCTCGTTCAGTTTTTGGGTAAAAAAGTAGTTTTGTATTTTTATCCCAAGGACGATACTCCAGGTTGTACGGCTCAGGCTTGTAACTTACGAGATAATTTATCTGTGTTAAAAACACGTGGAATTGAAGTTGTTGGTGTTAGTACTGATTCGGTAAAGAGCCATTCAAAGTTCAGTTCTAAATTTGAGTTAAATTTCTCGTTGATTGCCGATGAAAATAAAGAAATCGTAGAGCAATATGGTGTTTGGGGATTAAAGAAATTTATGGGCCGCGAATATGTTGGTACAAACCGCACAACTTTTCTTATTGATGAAAAAGGAATTGTTGAGGGAATCATTTCTAAACCAAAAACTAAGGTCCACGCAGAAGAAATTTTGTCTTTACTAAAATAATTTAGAACAACGTAAATAGCTTACGTCTATGTTCTAATACTTTTGTCTTGTTATTTATATAAAACCAAACGATATGTCGAAAAAAGAAGTGAATGTTGAAAAATTAAAAGCCTTGCAGCTTACAATTGAGAAATTAGATAAAGCCTTTGGAAAAGGATCTGTAATGAAATTGGGTGATAGTCCAGTAGAAAAAGTGGAGGTAATTCCAACCGGTTCGGTATCTCTTGATTTAGCATTGGGTATTAATGGGTATCCGAAAGGAAGAGTTGTAGAGATTTATGGTCCCGAATCTTCTGGGAAAACAACATTAGCAATTCATGCTATTGCCGAAGTGCAAAAGCAGGGAGGAATAGCCGCATTTATTGATGCTGAACATGCTTTTGATCAGTTTTATGCCCAAAAGCTAGGGGTTGATGTGGCAAACTTATTAATTTCTCAGCCTGATAATGGTGAGCAAGCATTGGAAATTGCTGATAATTTGATTCGTTCTGGAGCAGTTGACTTAATTGTTGTCGATTCCGTTGCTGCGTTGACACCAAAAGCGGAAATTGAAGGAGAGATGGGCGATTCTCAAATGGGATTGCAAGCTCGTTTAATGTCTAAAGCCTTACGCAAGCTGACAGGTTCAATTAATAAAGCGGGTTGTTGTTGCATTTTCATCAATCAGTTACGTGATAAAATAGGTGTTATGTTTGGAAGTCCGGAAACTACAACCGGTGGAAACGCATTAAAATTTTATTCTTCAATTAGACTAGATATTCGAAAAGCAACTCAGATAAAAGATGGTGAAGAAATTATTGGTAATCGTGTTAAAGTAAAAGTGGTGAAAAATAAATTAGCTCCACCCTTTAGAAAAGCTGAGTTTGATATTCTATATGGTGTGGGGATTTCCAAAATTGGTGAAGTAGTTGATTTAGGTGTTGAGCTAAATATTTTAAAGAAAAGTGGTTCATGGTTTTCTTACGGAGAAACTCGTTTGGGACAAGGTCGTGATTCTGTTAAATCAATTTTAGCCGATAACCATGAATTAATGGATGAATTGGAAGGGAAGATTAAGGATGCTCTTGCTAAACCCAATGCTGCAGCATTGGTATTACAAGACTAATGTATATCGTTTGGTTAAAACAGCGCGCCTAGGTGCGCTGTTTTAGTTTATAGATGAAGCGTTGAAATAACATCTGGCAAATCGCAAATACTGGTTAAATGAACTGTTTGTAAACCTGCTTTTTGTGCACCTTCAATATGTTGAATTGAATCATCAATAAACAAAGTTTTTTCTGGGATTAGATTATGCTGATTACAGACGCTTAAAAACGTTTCTGGATGAGGCTTTCGCATTCCAAATTCATGAGATACATGTACTTTTTCAAAATAAAAATCCATGGGTTTTGATTCAACTTTATGCCATTCTCTTAAAACAAGATCAAGGTGCAGTTCATTCGTATTACTTAACATAAAAATCCTTACTTTTCCTTGAAGTTGTTTTAAAACATCAATTGAATTTTGCTCAAACTCACCAATCATCGCGTTCCATGCTTGAACCACTTGGTTTGGACTTATTACTTTAGTTGAATGCGGAAGTAATTTATTGATAAAATGAGCAGTAGATATCGTTCCAATTTCATATTGTTGAAATAATTCCGCTTGTTCACCTTGTGAATAAAGTAAGGCAGCATCAGTAAAACCAATTTTTTCAAATGCTTTTATTGTCGCTAAATAATCAATATGAATAAAAACACCGCCTAAATCAAATATGATTGCCTCTATTTTTTCTACCATATTCACATAAAAAAAGCCACTAAAAAGTGGCTTGTAACATACAAATAAATACCTATTTTTTGTTTAATACAAGGTTTAAATCAAAGGAAACAATTGATTTAATTGTTGCATCTGGCTTTTCTTCATTTACTTTTAATCCTTCAATATTTAATGATTTGAGATCCAAATCAAAAGTTCCAAGAATTGTCGCTTTTGAACCATCATTCGTTAAAGTAACAGGTATATCTTGTTTCATTTCTTTCCCCAATAAAGAAATAGTTGTTGCTAATTTACCATCTTTATAACCGTTCACTTTTACTGATACTTCCGGGAATTTAGATACATCAAAATAATCTTTCGCCGCTAAATGTCCTTTCAACATTTCTTTTTTATCCGAAGGCAATTTTTCATCCTCAACTACCAAAGAACCCATGTTCACGATAAATTCACCAGAAACATTTGATACCCCTTGCGCTGACAAAGATCCTGATTTGAATTTCAAAGACCCAACATGGAAATCTTCTTCTGATTTTGAACCTTTCCATTTCAACGTGGAAGCCATGGTGTCAACCGTAAATTTAGAAATAGTCGCTGATTCGGTTGCGCTCGCAGATGCGTTGCCTGTTCCTTTTTCTCCACCACATGAAGTGATTAACAAAGTTAACGCAGCTCCAACTAAAATAATTCCGTTTTTCATAATGATATTTTTTTGCTCAAAAATACAAACAGATATTTTAGCAAATTAAGTTGAATGAATTAAATAATGTTAAGATTATTTGGATTTTCCTTTCACTAGTTTCATTTCGTCCACTAAATGCTTTGCTCCAGCATATTTATCCATTACCCATAAAACATAACGAATATCGACAACCACATTTCTACAGCGATTCGCATCAAACATATAATCACTCATTGTACTTTCCCATGTTCGATCAAAATTTAAGCCCATTAAATGGCCGTTTTTATCCAATACGGGTGATCCAGAATTTCCGCCAGTTGTGTGGTTGGAACCTGTAAAACAAACCCATAATTCTCCATTTTGAGCATAAGGACCATACTCTTTAGCTTTGTGGAGATCAATCATCCGTGGCAATAAATCAAAATCCGGGTTTCCTGAATTATACTTAGCAATGATTCCATCTAAGGTAGTGTGCTCCGTATACTTCATACCGTCAGCAGGAGAAGACCCTTCTAGTTTTCCATAAGAAATACGCAAAGTGCTATTGGCATCGGGCCAATGTTTATCGTTCGGGAACATGACTTTTTTTCCTTCCACATAGCGTTTCAATAAGGTTGTCATTTCACCATTAAAAGCTTGAAACGACGGACTCGTTTCGCTTCTAAATTTTGTCATTAATTTGTTATAGTGAGCAAATCCAGGATCGTTTTCAACCATGGTTTTGCTTGTTTCATTATAGGAAGACAAGAATTGAATAAATCGATTTTTATCCGTTAAAATTGATTGAGAATAGATTGTGTTAGCTAAAGCTTGGATGTCATTAATTGACATCGATACGTTTCCAATTTGTTCAAAATACTCTAAGGTCAGTAGTTCAAATATTCTTTTATCTATTTTGTCATCATAATTTTTAAAAAATCCTTCTGCACTCGTTTTTAGCTTATCAATGACAGATTGCAGTTCATTTTTTTCTTTGTATTTAGAATAATTTGACAATAAGTCATTTAATCCTCGAATTAGTTTGAAATACTCCGGTCCATAAGAAAAGTATTCAACGCCCATGGCATATTGAAATTCAACATCTATTTTTGATGAAACAAGCTCATTCATTTTTTGAATAACGTCTCCAAATTTTACTTTCCAATCCGGATTACTAGTTGCTTTTTCTTGGTATATTTTCTCTCGTTCGATTTTAAGATTAACCGCATCTAACCGCTTTAATCCATCTATCTGACCAATCCATTTTTTCCATGCATTAGCAATACTTGCCTGTTTGGCGGCATATTGAATTCGAGTTTTATCGGAGCTTTTCATACCCGCATCGATTATTCCTAATGAAAGATCGCGCATCCGAATTCTTGCTGGTCTCTCCTTTTCAATTATGAATTTTAAATAAGATGACACCACATGTTGTTCCGTACTGCCTGGAAAACCGTATACCATCGTAAAATCACCTTGTTTCCTGTTTTTAAATGAAATAGGCAGAAAATGAATGGGTTTATATGGAACATTGTCTACTGAATAGGGTGCTGGTTTGTTATCTTTACCAACATAAATTCGAAAAACCGAAAAATCACCAGTGTGCCGCGGCCAAACCCAATTATCCGTGTCACCTCCAAATTTGCCAATAGAATTTGGAGGAGTGCCAACAAAACGCACATCCAAAAATACTTCCTTTACCATCATATAATAATCATTTCCATAATTAAATGGTTTAATTTCAGCCTCGTAGTGAGTTCCCGCAACTGCTTTGGCTGTTAATTCTTTCATGTAAGCTTGAATACTAGCTTCATCCGTTTTTCCTAAGTCTCTAATTAACTTTGTTACATCTTCAATGCGAACAATACGAACTGCAGTTAAACCAGGATTGGTTAATTCTTCTAGGTTATTTTTCGCCCAAAATCCAAATTTCAAATAATCGTTTTCTAGCGATGAATGCGATTGTATTTGAGAATAACCACAATGGTGATTTGTCAATAATAGGCCTTGATCAGATACTAGTTCAGCTGTGCATCCCCCGCCAAATTGAAGAATAGCATCCTTAATACTAGCTTTGTTTACGTTATAAATATCTTGAGCAGATAATTTCATGCCTTTGGCCTTCATATCAGATTCGAATGCTGAAATTAACGATGGAATTAACATGCCCTCATCGGCGTGTACTCGACCAATAAATATTACAAAGGCGGTTATACAGAAAAATAATTTTTTCATTATCTAGATTTTATGAATACGAATTTACAATTTTAGCTAATAATATTCGGATTCAAATAGTTCATTGAATTCAAATTTCTACTTTTGTTTTAAATAAAATCAAATGGAGGTTTTTAAATTTGGTGGTGCATCGGTTAAGGATGCTTCTTCGGTTCGCAATGTTGGAGCTATCCTAAAAAGGTTTTTAGGTGATAAATTAATTGTGGTAGTCTCTGCAATGGCTAAATCGACAAATAAATTGGAGGAAATTGTCGAAGCGAGAAAAAATCAAGATTTTACGTTATATAATCAATTTATTAAGGAGTTGTATAGTTTTCATTTTCAAATAATGGGAGAATTATTTCAGAATAAAGATTCATCAATTTACGTAGAAACGGAAACCATTTTTAAGGATTTACAAGATCGATTTTACCAACCATTTCCAGAAAATTATTCATTTGAATATGATCAAGTTGTATCTTTAGGTGAAGTGATTTCGTCAAAAATTGTCGCAGCTTATTTAACCGAAATCGGAATTTCTTCTGCTTGGGTTGATGCACGACAATTAGTTCGAACCGATAATCAGTTTCAAGAAGGTAATTTAGATTGGGAGAAAACAGAAGAGTTAATTCAATCAAAATTGCCCCCTGTTTTTTTAAAAAAGGATGTTTTAGTGACTCAAGGTTTTGTTGGTCAAACTCCAGAGGGCTTTACAACTACCTTGGGTAGAGAAGGGTCAGACTATTCAGCAGCGATATTCGCCTATTGTTTGAATGCAAAAAAAGTCACCATATGGAAAGATGTGCCAGGCATGTTGAATGCTGATCCAAAATATTTTGAAGACACCATCAAATTAGATCAAATTTCTTACAAAGAAGCAATTGAGCTTTCTTATTATGGCGCTTCCGTAATACATCCTAAAACAATAAAGCCTTTGCAAAATAAGGGGATACCACTTTTTATAAAATCTTTTATTCAACCAGATGAACAAGGAACGGTAATACAAGAATCTACTGTAAACGATAATTTGATTCCTTCATTTATCGTGAAAAAGGATCAAGTATTATTCTCGATACGACCTGTAGATTTTTCTTTCATAGCAGAAGAAAGTTTAAGTGATATTTTCAGCAAGCTGTCAAGGTATCATGCGAAAATAAATTTAATGCAAAATTCTGCCCTTAGTTTTTCATTACTCATGGATCGAAAAAAAGCAGACCCATTACAGATCAAGAAAATTTTAGGAGATTCATACAAAATTTGGTACAACGATGACTTGGAGTTGGTGACAATTCGCCATTATGATCAGCAGACAATAGATTTAGTGACAACGGATAAAACAATTATTTTAGAGCAAAAAACGAGACAAACGATTCGCATCGTTTTGAAATAAATGAACATGAAAAAATTACTGTCAGAAATCAAGCACACTCAGAATTTAATTATTTCAGGTGTTAACTCTCCTAGTCTCGAGGCGAAATTTGCAGAGATGGGTGTTGTGTCTGGTAAAGAAATTCGATGGCTTTTTAGTGCTCCATTTTCAGATCCAATCGCAATAGAAATTGATGGATATATTTTATCAATGCGTTTAGATGAAGCCAAGCATGTTGAAGTTGATTTGGTTTAATTTGCTGAAAAACAGCGATTTGATTTTTTGAACTATCGCTTTTGTAACCTTGGCTCGAATTATGCCGTATCAATTGCACAATTCAAAAAAACATGAAAGCAAATATCCAAGTGTTAAATAAAAGTTCATTAGGTGTAGCAAAGGAAAAGTTATCGCAACATCGGTCTATGGGTACAAAATCGAATTTATCTATTTTTCAAGTTGCACATTTAATGGATACATTAAAAAGTAATTCTGATTCGGAAAAAAATCAACTTCCATCCTTGTTTTTTAGTGTGGGATTGAATTAATAATCAATTTCACATCTTTTTTTTCATTCTTTTAGTTAATTTTACCTTACAGATGCAACTTTTTTTAGGAATTAGTTGTCAAGTAATTATTAATAAATTTTAAAGTTTTGAAAAATATATTTTACCTCCCGTTACTTTTCATTTTTTGTTCTATCCAAGTTTTTAATTCCCAAAGTATTGCTGTTAATACGGCGCAAACTCCAACACAATTAGTTAACAATGTGTTATTGGGTTTTGGTGTAACAGCATTCAATATCACAATCAATGGAAGTCCGCTTAACGCAAATACCCCAGTTAGCAATGTAACTTCTTTTACCAATGCTAATCCAGCCTTTCCATTTGCAGCAGGAATGTTGTTAACTACCGGAAACGGTGTGGGTGCACAGGGACCAAATAACGCAACAAGCTTTACCAATAATACACCAGCAACTCCTAATGTAGGAACAGATCCTGAACTTAATGCGATAGCAAATGGTACAGTAACAAATGGCGTTGTATTAGAGTTTGATTTTATTCCATCTGGTGACACAATGAGTTTTCGATACCTTTTTGGTTCTGATGAATACCCTGAATTTTCACCGTCCACTTTTAATGATGCGTTTGGTTTGTTTTTATGGGGCCCAGGTATAACAGGGCCTTATGCTTTAGCTGGTTATCCGGCAGGTGGGTCAAATATAGCGGTTATTCCAGGTGGAACTCCAGTTACGATAAACAACGTAGGAGATGCCTCCAATACACCATATTATGTTTTCAATGAATCAGCTTCAACTTTAACCTACGGTAACGCGATTCAATATGATGGTACAACTGTAGTTTTAAATGCAGCGGCAAGTGTTCAATGTAATCAAACATACCACATTAAATTGGCTATATCGAATGTCGGTGATCAAGCGTATGATTCTGGTGTATTTCTGGAAGCGGGTAGCTTTGTTTCTGATGCTGTGGCTGTTACTGTTGCAACCGTTTCAGGCGACACAACGATTGTTGAAGGGTGTACGGATGCTAATTTTATTTTTACCCGTCCGGCTACTCAATTAGATGACACTTTAATTATAAATTATACGATTACCGGAGATGCCATTGAAGGTGTAGATTACAATAGTTTGATCAATCCAATTACTTTTTTACCAGGTGAAGATTCAGTAGTTATCAATCTTTCTCCTTTTCAAGACGGATTATCTGAAGGGTTTGAATCTGTAATTATCACTGTTGAAATTATCAATCCATGTAATGATACTATTTTCTCATCTGGAACCATATATATCGGAGATGGGCCAATCATTAATATTTTAGAATCGGATCCGCTCGTGTTGTGTGCTACGGATAGTATTCCTTTAAGCGTATCTGCATCAGGCGGTTATGCTCCTTATACATACGTCTGGACAACCATTACAGGTTCGCCAATCGGAACCGGTGATACAATTATTGGAAGTATTTTAGCCAACGGAGTTGTTCAATATCTTGTAACCGCTACCGATAACTGTAATTTTTCGAATATTGACACTGTTTCATTGACCATGAATCAAACACTGGCTGTTGATACTATGGGCACTGAACCATCAAGTTGTCAACCCACTGGGGTTGTTTGGGGTCTTGCTACCGGAATTACGGGTGTCCCTGCTTATAATTGGACCGGGCCCGGCTCTAACAATACTAACTTCATTGATGCTTCGGTTTGGGAGAATATTCCTTCTGGATGGTATTATTTTACGGTTACAGACAATGTTTGTACTGCATCCGATAGTGTCTTTGTAGATTTATTAGATCCACCAATTGCAAGTTTTTCAGTTACTCCATTAAGTGGTTGTGCTCCAATGGAAGTTTCAATAACAAATACGAGTCAAAATGGAACCAATTATTTATGGAGCTTAGGAGATGGAACAACAAATACAACTGCAGACTTATCTGGATTTACGCATATTTTTACGGATACAACCTCCAATCAAGCATACGTTATTCAATTAATTGTTCAACAAGGCCCTTTCTGTAGCGATACTGCTGTTATAGGAGTTGTAACATCTGTCTGTGGATGTATGAATCCGGCTGCTGATAATTACAACCCGAATGCAACTGTGGATGATGGAAGTTGTATTTTCCCAGATCCTATCATTACTGCACCAAACGTGATTACTCCAAATAATGATGGTTTGAATGATACATTTATTCTTGAATGGATGAATTTGAATTCATTGAGATTGGTGATATTAAATCGATGGGGTAACACAATATATGATGTGACCAGTGAAGATTTATTGAATATGACACCAAGTTGGGATGGTGGAAACGCAACGGATGGTATATATTTTTACCGATACGAAGGTGTTGGTGTTGCAGGACAAGAACTAGATGGACATGGTTTCCTTCATTTAATTAGAGATTAATACTAGGTTATAGTTCTTAAAGAAATATGTTTATTGAAAAGGAATCATGCGAAAGTGTGATTCCTTTTTCATTTAAAAGTTATTAATTACTGATGGTAATTTTTGATGATAATGATGCATGATTGCTGATTGAACGCACTTCCGCAGGATATTA
>CAMBBW010000045.1 GCA_945863425.1 Lishizhenia tianjinensis | reverse complement strand
AATTAAATTCTAACCCTTTAACTAAATAATCATTCTTATAAGAAATCATGATATCATAATACCACTTGTCATATGTAACATTATCCTTTTCATAAGGAGAATGACATAAATCTCCAACACAATAATATTTCCCATTTATAAGTGCGTCTAAAGATTCAATTTGATGTCCCAATTTTTTTTTTGGATAGACGGAGGTTTTATATTTCCTCTTAAAATCCTTTAAACATTGTTGATAATGCTCCTTCGACTTAGATAAAAAGTATTTTTTCTGAAATTCTTTGATTTTCTCCTTTTCTATATCATCAAAATTTGCCCAAAAAACTATAAAAGGTTTAGAATTGGATATTTTATCATATTGAATATAACAACTGCTTAAAATAACATCTCCTTTAAGCCAGTTTTCATAAGTACATTCTTTTTTATCCATGAGTAATATAAAATATTAGAACAAGTTAATTAAATAGTTTGTATTTTTTCTCTGTTTGGAAAATGTTTGGAAAGCGCTACCTTAAAACCAAAAAATCTCGAGCATAAAAACACTCGAGATTTCTCTACAAGTCAAAGGTGGAAGCCCATTGACAAGTTTCAATAATAAAAAAAGCCCCGACAAAAATGTCAGGGCTTTGTACTCGGGGCGGGACTTGAACCCGCACGCCCAAAAGAGCACAGGATTTTAAGTCCGGCGTGTCTACCAATTCCACCACCCGAGCGAGTGTGTTGAGCGAGAGAAAGGATTTTTAAAAATACCCTAACTCTTCTCTCTGAGCGGGAGACGGGATTCGAACCCGCGACCCCGACCTTGGCAAGGTCGTGCTCTACCAACTGAGCTACTCTCGCTTATATTTCAAATTTTCTGTTTTTCGTTTAAAACAATTCGATTCTTTCGAATCGGGGCACAAATATATGAAAAATCTTTTTTATGACAAACAATAGTTGTGTTTATTGCATAAAAACAAACATAATAACATTCGCACCCATCTTTAGAGCTTGCTGTCTTTTTTCAGCAGTGTCATTATGAACCGATTGATCTTCCCATCCATCTCCTAGATCAGTTTCATGTGTGTATAAGCATAAAATTCTGCCTTTGTCTAGAATCGCGAATGCCTGAGCGGGCTTGCCATCGTGCTCATGTATTTTGGGTAAACCATTGAATTCAAATTTCTGATGAAAAATTGGGTGGTCAGGTGGCAATTCAATTAAATCTTTATCAGGAAATATTTTTTTAATCTCAGTGCGGATGTATTGATCCATCCCATAATTGTCGTCAATATGAAGAAACCCCCCTGATTGCATATATAATCGTAAGTTCTCAGCTTCTGCTTTACTAAATACTACGTTTCCATGACCAGTCATGTGAATCATTGGGTAGGTGAAAACATCCTTGCTTCCTGCTTCAACATAGGGAACATCCTTGGAAATTGTCGTTCCAAACGTTTGATTACAGTAGCTGATTAAATTTGGCAATGAGGTAGGATTTGCATAATAATCACCTCCGCCATTATATTTTAAAACGGCTAACTTATAGGATCCTTGTGCTTGAATGAATCCAACACAAATCAAAAAACTAAAAAATAAATATTGCTTTTTCATTTTACCAAATACGGGCAACTTTTTTTCCAGCATTCCTCATTTTATCACCTTCTTTTACAGCGAAAGCCTCAAAAAATTCTGGACAATTCATTAATGGACCGTTTACCCGATACATTCCTGGTGAATGGGGGTCGTTGGCAATTCTGTTCTTCATTTCAGCATCCGTATATTTAATTTTCCACAATTGAGCATATGAAATAAAGAAACGCTGTTCTGGGCTATATCCATCTCGTTTTATGCCAGTAGTACATTCTTGGGTTAGCTTGTACGCGTGGTAAGCCATTGTGAGTCCCCCTAAATCAGCGATATTTTCTCCCATTGTTAGATCAGGATTTACACAATGGCCTTCTATCGGACAAAATCCTGAAAAAGTCTCCCCGAGCATCTTGGTTTTTTCTTCAAAAAGTTTACGGTCTTCATCGGTCCACCAGTTACGAAATGATCCGTCGGCCGCAAATTTGGAGCCCATATCATCAAATCCATGCGTAAATTCATGACCAATCACCATCCCAATTCTTCCATAATTAACGGCGTCTTCAGCGTTTTCATCAAAAAATGGAGCTTGCATAATTCCAGCTGGAAAAGCAATTTCATTTAATAATGGGTGATAGTAGGCGTTCACCATATGAGCAGGCATTCCCCATTTTTCTTTATCGATCGGTTTATTGAGTTGTGATAAATTTTTTCTCATGGAATAGCGATTCATTTCTCGTACATTCTTCATGTATGATTTACTTGAGAAATTAAGAGAAGAATAATCTTCCCACTTGGAGGGGAAACCTAATTTTCTACCGATTGAACCTAGTTTTATCAAGGCTTGTTTTTTGGTGATATCGGACATCCAATCTAGATTGCCTATTCGTTGTTTAAAAACGACCAGTAAATTATCAACCATACTATTCACTCGATCTTGCGCTTTTTTAGAAAAGTGTTTTTCAACAAATGCCTTCCCTAATAATTCACCTATTTCAATGCGCGTTATTTCTTCTATGCAACTCTCATCCAAAGGCTTACGTTCTTTCTTTCCGGACAAGGTACGTCCATAAAAATCAAATCTAAGATCAATGAATTCCTCTCCCAAATGACCGATATATGAATTCATAACATTCCAAGTCAAATATATTTTCCAGTTGGTTAAATCTTCTTGTGAATAAAGATTTGCAATCGTTTCAACGAATTTTGGCGTTCCAATAACAACAGAATCAAAAGCATCAAGATTTAATTTTTCGAAGTATGAAGCAATAGGAAAATCTCCGAAGAGATTAAAAGTTGCTTTCTTGTTCATTTTGTTATACGTATTTTCAGGAATCCGTTGTTCGGCAGGAGTCAACATTGATTTTGCTAGTTTCGTTTCAAAGTCAATCAATATTTCAGCATTTTTTGTCGACTCCTCCAGCGAATAACCAAACTTTTGAAAAACCTTTGAAACATATTCTTTATAGGCATTTAAAATTGGTTTTTTATTTTCTTGTAGGTAATATTCGCAGTTTGGTAGACCAATTCCCCCCTGACTTAAGTAAGTAACATTTTCATTAATATTCTTTAAGTCTTGGTCAATGCCAAAATTGAAAAGCGAGCTGATCCCATTCAAATGTTGAACTGCGACTATAGCAGAAATTTCTTGCATGCTAGCAATATTATTTATCAAATCTAAATCGGGTTTAATTTCATCAAATCCTTGCTTATTACGCGTTGCCATATCCATGTATGCTTGATAGTAGTCTCCAAGCAATTGGTTTTGAGAACCTTTTGTGCCCAGATTTTTTTGAGCGGCAATTAAAATTGCTTTCAGCTTGGATTTATTATTTTGTTCCAATTCGTTAAAACTGCCCCAACGTGATTCAGAAGCTGGAATTTTATTTTTTTCAATCCATTTTCCATTCGCAAATAGAAAGAAATCTTCTGTTGGTTTAATTTTTTGATTAATGTACGATTTGTCAATAGTCGTTAAGGTTGTTTGAGCAAAAGAAAGTGTTCCAGTAATCACTAAAAGTGTGCTTATGATAAATTTTAATTTCATTTTTTTAAATTAATTTGGTGAGAATAACATTTCAACATGTGGTATGTCATCTTCTAAATATTCTTTACCAGTTGATATAAAGTTATGTTTGTTATAATAGGATTCTAAATGCTTTTGAGCAGAAATACGGATTGGGGAAGGTCCGAACTCATCTTTACAGAAATTCATACATTCATTCATTAAGACATGACCTATTCCTTGACCCCGGGTGTTTTCGTCGGTTACAACCCGACCAATTGAAATTTCAGGATATGTAATTCCAGCAGGTAAAATCCGAGCCGTTGCAATAATATTTCCTAATCCATCTCTACAAAGTGCATGGTAACATTTTTTATCTTTTCCATCCAAGTCGAGATAAGCACAGTTTTGTTCTACAACGAATGCCTTTAGCCGGATGGCAATAATATCATGAAACTCATTCAATGACAGTTCAGTAAAGTATTTAAATTGCCAATAATAATTCATAATCTAATTGGTTTAGGGCACTAATTTACGAAAAATAGCATATTCTTTGGGGAAAAATTTTCAAAATCTCCAGGATGAGATTGCATAATTAGAAAGAAATCGATTATATTTGCACCTGATAAACGGAGGTTGTAGCTCAGCTGGTTAGAGCGCCTGATTGTGGTTCCGGAGGTCGCGGGTTCGAACCCCGTCTTCCTCCCCAAATATCAATAAGCTGTCTTAATAAGGCAGCTTTTTTTATTCTTCCTTGAAAAAGCTGATAAAATAGCCACCATTATCTTCTGTTAAAATAGAAACACGAGAGGCCCCGTTAGATCCTGGCTTTGCATTAATTGACCAGGAATTTTCATCAACTAATGTATATTTTGAATTGTATTCGGTGATAAATTTATCTAGGGTTTCTTCGTCATTCGGAATTATACAAGAAGAGACGCAAAAATCATTTATAAAATAATGAATTACTTCCCCAAAACTTGCAGTTCTGCTTAGATAGTAAATGCCATCCTCAGACAAACCATCCATAAATTCATAATTTTTTGCGATGTAGTCGTTTATCACCTGATCTTTTGTAAAACCAGTTTTATCCTGTGCTGTGAAAACAAATGTTGTACAAATTAGAGCTAGTGTACAGAGAGCTTTGATTAATTTCATGAACTTATTTTAAGTGAATTTAATAATTCTTTAGTTTCTTTCCAAATCTTTTATTCGATATATACGCGATGCACTCGTTTTGAAATACTTGTCATCAGTTCATACGGAATGGTTTGCATATTTTCAGCAAGTATTTCAATGGGTTGATTTTTACCTATAATCTCAACGCGATCACCTTCTTTGACCACCAAATCATGTAAGTCAACCATAATCATATCCATACAAACTCTTCCAACAGTTGGGCAAAATTTATTTTGAATAAAAACACCACCTTTACCGTTCCCTAAGTTTCTTCTAAACCCATCTGCGTAACCGACAGGGATTATAGCTATTCTGGTTGTTCTCGTCGCCTTAAATGTTCGAGAATATCCAACACTTTCGCCCGCTTTAATTGATTTTATTTGAGAAACAGCACTTTCCCACCGAAGCGCTGATTTCAATAATTTTTTAATTCTGTGATTGTTAGAAATCCCATACATTCCGATTCCAATTCGAACCATATCAAGTTGCAATTCGGGAAAATTAAAAATAGCTTCAGAATTAGCTAAATGCTGAATAAAGGTTGCTCCAAATTCATGTGTTAATTGTTTACAAACCCCATAAAATTGAGCTGCTTGCACTTGGGTAAAGCGTTTGTCACGTAAATTATCTGATTCAGCAAGATGAGAATACACACCCGCTATTCGAATTTCGGGCTGTGACTTAATAACGTCAATAATTTGAGTACAGTTCTCAGGCTCAAAACCTAGCCTCCGCATTCCGGTATCAAATTTTAAATGAATCGGAAAATTACTTTGTTTACTAAAAATCAATTCTTTGATAAAATCATCGAGTTGTTGAAACGAATAAATCGCTGGCTCAAGGTTGTATTGAATGCATAGATCGAAGGATTCTTCTTCTGGATTCATTACCAGTATCGGAATTTTTATTCCATTTTTTCGTAATTCCACCCCTTCGTCTACATAAGCAACGCCCAGGTAATCAATTCCTTGTTGTTCTAAAAAGGCAGCCATTTTTTCAAGACCCGATCCGTAAGATTGGGCTTTTACCATTGCTAATATTTTTGTTCTTGGTTTGATCACTTTTCGCACAATTCCGAGGTTGTGTCTTATGGAAGAAAGATCAATTTCGATGAATGTTTTATGCCGTTTTAATCGAAATTTTTGAGCCACCTTTTCCATGTGTGAATTGCGCGTTCCTTTTATCAGGATAACTGCATTTTCATAGTTATACGAAACTTCGTTAGGGTCGTTTGTTATTACTATTTGATCAGGTTTAAATTGTTCTATAATGGCAGCAACTTCATTTCTTTTCGCGTCGTTCTCTTTGTCTAATCCAACGATAACAATTCGTTTCTTCTTTTTAGCGCTCAATTTTTGGTATTCTAATGAATAAACTAGCGCATCTAAATCTAGATTGTATGTGTCATTAATAATGGTTGTTTGATTTATTCCTTCAAATGTTTCCATTCGCAAGGCTAATTGAGGCACCGTTGATAATTGCTCCTTAAGTTTCTTTTGACTAACACCAAGATTAACAGAAACCTGAATGGCTAATTTTATGTTATTAATCGCCACGGAATCTTGAAATGGAAATTCGCTTAATAAATCTCCATAGGCTTCTCTATTGACAATTGCACCATGTATTTGAGCTAGTGTTTCTGTTGAGATTGCAATATCAACTCCCACAATGGTTTCTTTAACTTTTTGAAACAATGTCAATTTCTCACTATACAGTTTTGATAATGAATCAAAATTTTCGCTGTGCGCCCTCCCAAAAGACGTTAAAACGCCAAGGGTAGGCTGAATAATTGCTTCCAATCGTTGCATTTCATTGGGCTCAGAAATTCCGACTTCAATCAAGGCAATATCACAGGAATCAGACAATTCAAGCAAGGAAAGTGCAACACCTAATTGAGAGTTATAGCTTTTCGGACTTCGAATCACTCGTTTATCTTGTTTAATCAAATGATAAATCCACTCTTTGACAGTCGTTTTACCAGAACTACCGGTTATAGCAACAATTGGATAATTAAATTTCTCTCGATGTTTTTGTGCTAACTGCTGCAGGGCATATAAAGAATCCTTTACCACTAAAATAAATGCATCAGGATAAAAAGAGGGGTCAATTTCTTGTTCAACTACAAAGATTCGAATTCCTATGTCATAAGCTGCATCAATAAACTGATGTCCATTTCTAAAAGCGCCATTTAAGGCAAAGAAAGCGGTATTTGTAACACTAGTTATTTTTCGAGTATCATAGCATACCCGATCAATAACCGGTTGCTTTTTATTCGAAATCTGTGCGGAAATTCCTCCACAGTTTATGCAAAAATCGTTGTATGAGAGACCTAATTTCAATGTGTTATTTTGTTGAAACACGAACGGCAAAGAGGTTCATATTTTTCAACTGCCCCAACCAATACCTGTTCTTTTTCTTCAGCCGTTCGATGTGAATACTGTGCTAAGTTACCACAAGAAACGCAAATGGCATGTACTTTTGTTACATATTCTGCGATTGACAATAATTGAGGCATTGGTCCAAATGGATTTCCAAGATAATCCATGTCCAAACCAGCAATGATAACGCGAACACCTTTTTTTGCTAATTCGTTGCTTATCTGAATTATTCCCGCATCAAAAAATTGAGCTTCATCAATCGCAACAACGCGCTCATTTTTCCAATAGGTCCAAATTTCCTCAGATGAATTTATAAGTTGGGCATGCAAGGCATTTCCTTGATGACTAACCACACTATCTTCGCTGTAACGATTGTCTATGGATGGTTTGAAAAGTAGCAGTTTCTGGTTTGCGAACTGAGCTCTTTTGATTCTTCTAATTAATTCTTCAGTTTTACCTGAAAACATCGAACCACAAATAACCTCTACCCATCCGTGCTGTCTTCCTTCGGTTGGAAATTGCTCTAAAAACATAATTTATTAGTTGTTAACATTGATTGTGTAAGAATTTTCAAAAAAGATAGGGCGTACTCGTCGTTTCTTTTTTAATTTTGAATGATAAATGTCGAAATTTCGTTTCGTTCAACAAGCGAAGCGTTGGAAACTTTGGCGAAATGTTGAAAAAATAACATACCTATGAAATCAAAAGTAAATGAACTAGTTGAAGGAGTTTCAAAATTGGAAGATGGAACCATCTCGTTAACTGAATTGGAAATCACCGTTGATATTGCCCGCGATTTATATGAGAAACTTATAGTTATTCGCCATAAGGTTTATGAACAATCAATTTTGGAGATTCCATCTTATGATTTTAGCTTGGTTGAAGTGGATTTGTCAGAGCCCGTTTCTAATACAATGTTTGAAGAGAATATAACGATTCAATCACAAAACACCCATTTTCCGCAAGAAGAAGAAGTAAATCCAATTCCGAACGATGAGCTAATTAATAATGAATTGAATGGTGAATTGTTTTTCGAGACTGAACCAACTGAAATTGAAGTTTCCTCAATAGAAAGTGAAGCGATTGATTCATCAAATGCTTCATGGGAAATGAATGCAACTGAATATGACGACGAATTGATTGAAGAAAATCAAATAGATAATACTGATTCTTTTGAAGTGGAAAACATGAGTACTTCTGAACAGTCAAACGAAGATTCACTTTCTGCGGAAATGGCAATAAATCTTGAGGAAAGTCCCAGTGAAATAACTTCCGAATGGGTGGGGAAATTACTTTCTATGGAGAGTCAGATGACAGATAGTTTTGCTCTTTCAAAATTGGATACCTTGATTGGTTCTTTTGGTTTAAATGAAAGACTTCAATTTATAAATGAATTGTTTGAAGGTTCAAGCGAAGCTTTTTCTGAGGCAGTGAAAATGTTGGACACGCGCACAGGAATGGATTCTGCAAGAGAAAAAATGGCTGAGTTTGCTCAAGGGAATAATTGGGACAACGCAGATCCAGAAACGGTATCAGATTTTGTGTCGAAAATTAAAAGAAGATATGCATAAAAGCATTTGGATCGTTTTAAGTACGATTTATAGCTTTTCCTTTTCTCAAAAAATCGATTACAAGAAGTTTACTGAGGTGCTGTGTTCCTCTGAATTTCACGGTAGGGGATATGTGAATCAAGGTGATTCCTTAGCGGCTAATTATATTGCGCAAACATTTAGTCAAATTGGTATTCTTCCATTGGCGAATTCCTCCGAAGATTATTTTCAGTCTTTCTCCTTTCCAGTTAATACCTTTCCAAGAGATTTGTCGGTACAATTGAATTCGAAAGTTTTAACACCGGGAATTCATTTCTTGGTGGATCCGGCATCTAGTAGTTTTTCTGGAACGCTAAATTTGAATTCTATTTCTATTACTGATTTATATAATCAGCGAGATATCACAAGCAATTTTCCGAAAAACACGGCCTTACTTATTCGAAATTTAGGATTTGGTGGTGATACCATAGCTAAAGTAAAACAATACTTGCAAAAATTGGCCAATCAAATTCCAATTATTGAAATTGTCAACACAAAGTTAACCTGGTCCGTTTCTCAAGTTAAACTTAATTTCCCTTATTTGATTATTCAAGATTCAGTAATTGGTGCATCTCCAGAAAAAATAACAATTAATATTGATGCTGAATTTAAACCCCTTCATTCTACCCGAAATGTTATTGGTTATATTCCTTCAGCTAGAAAAAACGCAAAAACTCTTGTGTTTTCGGCCCATTATGATCATTTGGGTAGAATGGGAAATGATGTGTATTTTCCGGGAGGGAATGACAATGCTAGCGGATCAGCAATGTTGGTTTTTTTAGCCGATTATTTCAAAGAACATGCTTCAAAGTATAATTTGGTTTTTATTGCCTTTGCTGGTGAAGAAGTCGGATTATTAGGGTCTGAATATTTTGTCTCACATCCATTAATCAAGCTTAAAGACATACGATTTCTGATTAATTTAGATATTATGGGAAGCGGAGAAGAGGGAATTACAGCGGTTAATGGAACTTTGTTTGAAAAGGAGTTTTTATTACTTCAAAAAATAAATAAAAAACAAAAAGCGCTTCCTGTTATTAAAAAAAGAGGGCCTGCAGCAAATTCAGATCATTATTTCTTTACTGAGGCAGGTGTCCCCAGTTTCTTTATTTATACGATGGGACCAAATAAAAATTATCATGATGTAAATGACACCTATGAAAACTTATCTTTTAAAGCATTCGAAAAAATAGGAGAGTTATTAATCGCTTTTACACATAAATTAAATTAAGAATGAGTAAGAATAATGTACTAAAAATAAATCAGTTGTTGGATGCAATGAAATCGGGCAATGAAGTTTCTTTTTCAAAAGCAATTAACAATTTAAATGTCGTGATGACTCCAGCATTGTTACCGGAACTAGTTTCCTTAATTCAAACTACTCAATCCCCAAAAAATCGTTTTGAGCTCATTCAATTTTTTAATGATTTAGCAACGGATGGTGCGCAAGAAATAATGATGCAGACCATTTTCAACCCTTCCTTCATTGATTTACGGCACGAGCTATTGTCGACTATTTGGAATAGCAGAATTGATTACAGTAATTTTTTGGCCGAATTTGTTGAGATTGCATCAGAAGGAGATTATCTTGAAGCATTGGAATGTTTGACAATTATTGAGAATTTGGATGGACCTTTTGATGAAGCCGATATCTTAGAATCACAATTACATTTAAAAGAGTATTTAGAATCTACAACGAAAACGGATGAAAAATCAATTTTAATGAGTGAAATCGCGTTGTTAATAAAAAATATGAATGAAGAATTAGCGGATTTTGATATTGAGGAAATGGATTAATGCTTGCTAAAATTTATTTATTTTTTTGTTCCGTCAATTTAATTTCAGCGAGAATTTCGGTCGGGGATAGGTAATATTCCTTGTTTCTTTCTTTATAGTTCTTGAAAATTTTAGGATTCTTGAATAAGAAGGTTACTCCTTCATATAATGAATATCCTAAGCCACGCTTCACCGCTTCTTTATCGGCCGAATTTTCAGTGTGTTTGAGGTGTTTTCTGGAAAAAAGATAATTTGAAATAAAATGAACCAATTGACCATTAGATTTTTGGTTGTATTCAGTAATATGTGCTAGTTCATGTCCAATCCAGCCCACTAAAGAATTAAAGCTAAGGTCCTCGTAGTTCATCCCATTAAATTCCTTACTTGAGTTAATTAAAATTCGATATTTTCGATCATTTCTTGATTTCACAATAAAATCAGCATCTGGTTGTGCCATCATTGTCGATTTTATCTTTTTTAGTTTAACGCTGATTTTTGTATCTTTTAGTTCCGGGTAATAGCGCAAAGCCACATAAAATGCCAACTCTAGCATTTCTTCTTTTTTTTGAATTCGCTTAGATCGTTTGTAAAGCTTCCTATAATCGGAAAGAGAATCGATATAGTTTTCTTGTTGTAAAAAATGGGTGCTAATTTCTGGAGCTATTTCAATCGTATTTTGCGCAATAGCTTGATTCTCCACTAATAAAATGGACCAACTGAAAAGGAAGATAAGGGAACGAAAATTCAGCATGCTATTGCTTTTATCTAATATAACGAACATTTAGCAAACCTAGTACGTTTTTCATGAATTAGATTATGTAATTTTGAAATATGATTTTTTCACGTAATTTTCGTCGCTTTAATTGGGTAACCCTTGTCTTGATTTATCTAGTTGTTATTGCTGGAAGTTTTGTGCGTATTACCGGTAGTGGAATGGGTTGTCCAGATTGGCCCAAGTGTTTTGGACAATGGGTTCCACCAACCGAGGAAGCGAGTTTGCCTGCCAATTATAGAGATGTATTTCTTCAAAAACGGACAAAAAAAGTAGAGAAGTTTAGTAAGTTTTTAACTGGAATTGGCTTATCTGAAACTGCTGAAAACATAAAAAAAGATCCTACGATTTATTACGAAGAACAGTTTAATGCAATAAAAACATGGACTGAATATGTCAATAGATTATTAGGGTTTCTTGCCGGTAATGCAATGCTTTTTGCATTTGGATGGATGCTGTTTTATTACCGAAAATCGAAATTAATTTATCTTGCGGCATTCAATTTGGTCATTATGGCTTTTCAAGCTTGGTTTGGTTCAATCGTGGTGGCAACAAATTTAGTGCCTTGGACTATCACGGTTCATCTCTTCTTGGCTCTCGTTATAATTGGAATACAACTGTTCGTAATATATAAGATTGCATCCCCTAATTCTACAAATCTTACCGCTTTACCCAATTCAATTATACTAGGATTCTATTTTATTTTCTTTGTAACGGTTTACCAACTATTTTTAGGAACTCAGGTGAGAGAGTACATCGACGAGTTAACAAAACAAGGTTTTGGAAGAGAATCGTGGACAGATAAACTGGGATGGTCCTTTTATTTTCATAGAAGTTTTTCTTGGCTTGTTCTCATTTTATTGGGTGTAATGGTCTTTATCAATGAAAGAAAATACCACGTTAATCAAATTCGATGGGTTTTTTATACGTTGTCAATGGGCTTGATTTCAGGAGTATTGTTGGCTTATGCTGATATGCCCGGATTGGTACAAACCGCCCACTTATTATTTGCAACTATATTGTTTGGTCAATTACTGTATTTAATTTTCAAACTTCGTGTGCAAAGAGTATAAGAAGTCAATAATTTTTTACTGTCCTTTGTTCAAGAATTGTAGTTAATTTTGAGAAATTATTAATAACCTTAAAATAAAATAAACATGGCTTTCGAATTACCACAATTGCCTTATAACTATGATGCTCTGGAGCCTCATATTGATGCACGAACAATGGAGATACACCATTCAAAACATCACCAGGCATACATTACAAATTTAAATGCAGCGATTGCAGGAACGGATTTAGAAGGAAAAACCATCGAAGAAATCATGTTGTTGTGCAAGGACAAGCCGGCAGTTAGAAATAACGGAGGTGGTTTTTGGAATCACAATTTGTTTTGGGAAATAATGGCACCTAATAAAGGAGGGCAACCTTCAGGCGAATTAGCTGATGCAATTAATCATGCTTTCGGTTCTTTTGAGTCTTTTAAGGATGAATTTGCGAAGGCAGGAGCAACTAGATTTGGTTCTGGATGGGCTTGGTTGTGTGTCACCAATGGAAAATTAGAAGTTTGCTCTACAGCAAATCAAGACAATCCATTAATGGGTGAAGGCTGCAACGGAACTCCAATTTTATGCATGGATGTTTGGGAACACGCCTACTACTTAAATTACCAAAATAGAAGACCCGATTATATTCAAGCGTTTTTTAATGTGATTAATTGGGAGGTTGTTGCTGAAAAATTCTCCGCAGCAAAATAGAAATGTTGTTTCATAAAAAAACCACCTCAAGCGAGGTGGTTTTTTTTTGCCTAAACTAAACTAATTATGAAAAAACCGATAGAAATGAAATAAAAAACTAAAACCGTGTGTAAGGAAATAAGTTACGTTTTAGTGTTATTGGATGATTAATTTTTTGGTAGTTGTGTTACTGTTATTAGATAATTGAACGAAGTAAGAACCAGTAGCGAGATCAGTTACTTGGAAAGAGTTAGTGTTAGTAACATTTTCTTGAGCGATTACTTGCCCTTGAGCGTTGATGATTTGTAATGTGTTTACTTCGTTGTTCCAAGAGATAGTAGCGTTTTCTGAAGCTGGGTTAGGGTAGATGTTCATGTCAATAGAAGTATTTTCTTCAACACCTGCAGTACCGTTGTTCCCACCTCCGTTGTTGTTTGTAGTATCCACTGCGATGTATTGTTCAACAGTAGCATCAGTTGTAGCAGTACAACCGTTAGCATCAGTAACAGTAACAGAGTAGAATCCAGCAGCTACATTTGTTTGATCTTCTGTATTGATAGCGTTGCTCCAGTTGAATGTGTAAAGAGGAGTTCCACCGATAACTTGAAGGTCAAGAGCAGCAGTTGTGTTAGCATCCGCTTGTGTTGTAGTGATATAAGCTGTGATAGTTTCTGGTTGAGTTACAGTGAAGCTTCCGTAAGAGATACATCCGTTAGCGTCCGTTAAAGTTACGCGATAGTATCCAGCAGAAAGGTTAGTTACATCTTCAGTAGTTGCATTGTTAATGTCCCAAACGATAGATTGAACAGCTCCTTGTGTGATGGCTAAGTCAATAGCTCCGTTAGCTAATCCGTTACAAGTAACGTTGGTAACAGTAGCATCAAAAACAACAGGAGTTACATTTGCAACAGTGATAGTTGTGTCAGTAGAACAACCAGCAGCATCTGTGATAGTTACTTGGTAAGTACCACCCGCTAAGTTATCAAGCGCTAAACCCGTTTGACCATTATCCCAAACCGCAGTGAAAGGAGCAGTACCGTTAACGTTTAATTGAATTTGACCACTGTTAGGCTCACAAGTAACAGAAGTAGAAGCAGTAACAGAGATAGAAGACCAGTTTTGTGCCATAAGAACCGCTGCTGCTGCATCTAATCTACCCGCACCAAGTTTACCAGCGTAAAGCGGGTTGATGTTATCGATGTTGAAAGAAGAAGCTTTAAGGATGTATTCGATATTAGCTTGAGAAAGACAAGGATTAACAGCTAACATAAGAGCAACTGTACCAGTTACTTGAGGAGCAGCGAAAGAAGTACCACTGTTTGTTAAATACCATCCAGAAGCAGAGCTGATTGCTACATCGTATCCTGGAGCACTTAAGTCAACTGTATTGTTGTGTTGGTGAGTAGTAGCAGAGTTACCGATAGTACGTTCGTGGTTGTTGAAAGGACCAACACTAGTAACAGAAAACACATTAGCATAAGCAGCAGGATAAACCAAGTTATCAGCCCCTCCACATGTAGTGCCATTGCCCGCAGAAGCAATAAGGAACGACCCGTTGTTGTATGCTTCGTTGATAGCATCTTGCGCATATTGATTGAAAGTACAACCAGAAGTCCAGCTAAGGTTAATTACTTTAGCACCTGCATAAGAAGCAACTAACATATCGTTGTAGTTCATTCTGTATAGTCCCAATTTGCTATCAAATCCGATAGCACTTTTACCGATACCATTATTGGTGTTACCAGCAGCAAGAATAGCAACAGCAGTACCATGTGTTCGAGTAGCGGTGTTTGTAGCATCGTAATAAGTTACTTTGCCTGCAAGTTCTTCGTGAGAATCATAGAAATTTTGATCAGAGATAGCAATGATGAAGTTAGGATTTCCGTGCGTTAAGTCCCAAGCACCTTGTGCATTGATTAAGTCAAGTGCATAATCAGAAGTGAAAGAAGTAGTATAATCGTTAGGAGTATCAAGTGTTAAATAAGCCGGAGCGTATTCAACAGCAGAAACAGCATTTACGTTGTTAACAAGAGCAGTATAAAGATCCACTTCGTTACAGTTACAAGAAACTTCAAAAACGTTTTGCAATTTAGAAGAACGAGCAGCCGGCATTGCTTTTTGAACTGAAGTGATATTCAAGGATTGAATCACTTGGTTGAAAGAAGCGTTAGCGGAAGACAAAACCCCGTTTGCAATAGAAGGGATGTTTTGAGCTTGATTGATAGTAACCCAAACTTTTCCAGTTTGAGCTTGAGCAAGGACAGCTGTTAAAGCGAAAGAAAGTCCTAGAGCTAAATTTTTGAAGTTAGATGTTGTTTTCATAATTACTGCGTTTGTTTATGAGACAAATCTGCAGCTAAATGCAAGGGCATGAAAGAAAAGCACTTGAAACGAAATCAAAATACACACTGCTACGAATACGCAATTACGTAGGAGTACGAAAGTGTCTAAGTAGGTTTACGTAAAATGGGCTTAAA
>CAMBBW010000044.1 GCA_945863425.1 Lishizhenia tianjinensis | reverse complement strand
CAATGATGGATTTTGATAAAGAAAGTGTTTTTTGAAGAAAGAAAATGAGCTGTAAAATATCAAGTTGATTTTTTGAATTAAGAATGAAATCAATTTCAGTTAACTCATTGACATCGAATTTTGAATGAACGAAAGCTTGAGCTAAATCTTTAACCAGAGAAGAGTCTATATTTTTGGAATATAAAAGTTCCGAAAAGTCAATCAAGTCTCTTCTTTTTTGTCGTCCAGAGGCAAACGTAATATTAGATTTTTTTTGTGCAACTGATATGACAAAATGTAATGTTTCTAATGGATAAGTTCCATTTTTAATACTTTCAACGAGGCTAATTATGGAATTGTTAACCTCAATTGCACCATTTTTAATAATTCCAAAAGGCGTGTTTAATTCATGTGAAATAGATGCAGCTAACTCAGATAGAAGCGAAAGTTTTTCGTGTTCCAAGTATTTGTGCGTGAGTTCTGTTATTTTTTTTGTCTGAATATTGACTTCTTGTTCAAGTTTTTGGTTGATTTCAAACAATTGCTTTTGAAGTAATTCTTTTTGTATTTGTTCCTTTAATTTATCCACACGATTTGCTAATAGGGGAGCAATAGTCATTAAAAATCGAATGTGATTTTCATTGAAAAAACCCTCTTCTACATGCCCACAATTAATCACTCCAATCAATTCATCTGCTATTTTCAACGGAATCGAAAGTTGAGATTTAATCTCTTTTGGGGTAATAAACTCAGTAGTGTTCGAGGTAAGTAAATAGTTGGTTGTTTTCAAATTAGTTAGTAAATCAAGTTTGGAATACGTTTCTGCTTGTTGACTCACAATTTGAACGAGTTCATTACTGTTATTTTCTTTGAGATATATGGTAGTTGTATAAATTTTTAGTTCCTCAATACACATTCTAACCAATTCAAAAAGCATGTCTCGATAATCATTTTTTGATAGAATAAATTGAGAAAAATGATTAATTCTAGTTTCAATTTCAAGGTCAATTAACCGTTTTTTTTCTGCTTTTTTCCAGTGACTTATATTCCCAATGAATGCTATTCCTTGGAGTCCATTTTCATTCTTAGTGCGGATGAAAGCCACTCTAAAAAATTCTATTCGCTCTAGATCACTCATTTCATATTTCAGTGATTCAAATTCGTCTGTTTCAATACTGAATAAGCTTTTTAAAACAACTGAAAGTTTAGTTCCGTCTTCAAAAATTAATAAATCAGATAATTTATAATTTGTAAGTTCATCAGTTTTAGAAAAGAAATCCTTTGTAATTTTATTGTGT
The DNA here is from genome assembly GCA_945863425.1 of Lishizhenia tianjinensis. Taxonomy (GTDB): domain Bacteria; phylum Bacteroidota; class Bacteroidia; order Flavobacteriales_D; family Crocinitomicaceae; genus UBA952. The sequence goes on along the minus strand of CAMBBW010000044.1, from coordinate 14,968 downwards.
TGAATAATTTTACCACTTTCATCAAATATTATTACTGCATCAATCGCATTTTCAATAATAAGACGGTTATTATTTTCTTTTGATTGAAGTTCGCTGAAAGTTCGCTCTAATTCAGAAGTTCGTTCTGCAACCAGTTTTTCAAGCTGCGTGATTTCATACCTTAGGTGAATTGTTTCAAATTCTTTAGAATGCTTTTCTGCTAGAAGAATTTTTTCAAGAGATTTAGATTTTTTTATTGCCCAAAGTGCGGTCACTAAATCTCCTGTTTTTTCAGAGATTTCTGCAAATAATTGATAAATCTCAACTTCAATATTGATAGATGATTTTAAAATCGCTTTTTCTTGATCATTCTCTGTTAAGAAAATTAAATCACCCTTTTCCTTTTCTGCATTATCAAATAAATTGATGGCACTTTTTAATGCTTTAATCGCTGGTTGTTCTCTTCCTTGTGTCAGGTGCACTTTTGAGACCAGTAGCAAAGCAGTTGCTTCGATTGCGTATGATTTAATTTTCCGGGCATAGTCTAAGCTTCTATCAAAATTCTCAATTGCCTTTTGGTATTCCTTTTTTAAGAAGTTTACTTCTCCGATATTACAATAAACAACCGCAAACATGAAATGATTAGTGGGCTGAATCAAGGTCAAACACTCTTCAAATGAATGCAGCGCATCTTCATAATTTACCAATTGAATGTAATTGTCTCCCGTATTGTTTAACGAACGAATTAGTCCTTCAGAGTCACCAGTCTCATAGCAATAGGCGCGGCTTTTTAAATTAGCAATTAATCGATTTTCTTGTTCATTTAGGTGGTCATAAATAAAACCTAGTGTATTGTATACATGGGCTAGATTTTTTTTATCCTCTAATTTTTCGAAAAGTATAATTGCGTCCTTTGCAAATTCAAATCCTTCTGGAAAAAATCCAAGTGATTGGGATGAAAATGCTAGATTTCGTAATGCTTCCGCTATTCCTTTTTCATAGTGTAAAGCGTGTGAATGATTTAAGACAAGTTTGGCTTCTTGAAATGCTTTTTTAGGATTAGAAGTACTCAATAAAAGTATATCAATATTGGCATTATCTATTTTTTCCTTGTTCATCTCTTAACTCTCAAAATACATTAGTGTTAAAGATAAATAAATTGTTCTTAGAAAGAATTTTTTGTTAAATTTTAATCAAGATTGTTGGTAACTATACTCTTTTTCAAGATGAATCGTGCTAAATCGAAGTGCAAAATTTTAATTGGGCAATAGACAGAGGATTCAAGAGTTAAACTTCTTCAGCTGCTAAAATTGGTTTCCTAAAAACAATTTTTCCATCAAAAATATCCATTATTACATTTTGATCTGTATTTATTTTTCCTGCTAATAATGATTTAGATAATTCATTCAATACTTGCTTTTGAATGACACGTTTCACCGGTCTTGCTCCAAAAAAAGGATCATAACCTGCTTCAGAAATCCAGCCAAAAGCTTCTGGGGTTACCACGAGTTTTATATCTTTTGTTCTTAGCAGGACTTTCAAATTGTTTAGTTGAATGGTAACAATTTGCCGCACATTTTCTTGCGTTAAAGGCATGAACATGATTAATTCATCTATTCGATTTAAAAATTCGGGGCGAATCGTTTGACGAAGTAGTTCCAAAACTTCAAATTTTGTTTTTTCTTTTACTTGCTCCAAATCTTCCTCTCTCACTTGATCAAATCGTTCGTGAATTAATGAAGAGCCCAGGTTAGAAGTCATTAAGATAATTGTATTTTTGAAATTAACTGTTCTACCTTTGTTATCAGTTAGTCTCCCATCATCCAAAACTTGCAATAATACATTAAAGACATCTGGATGAGCCTTCTCAATTTCATCTAATAAAATGATCGAATACGGGCGTCTTCTCACTGCTTCGGTGAGTTGACCACCTTCATCATAACCAACATATCCCGGAGGTGCGCCTACTAATCTACTTACGGCATGTTTTTCTTGGTATTCACTCATGTCAATCCGCGTCATAGAATTTTCATCATTGAAAAGAAAATCGGCCAACGCTTTTGCTAATTCTGTTTTTCCAACACCTGTTGTCCCCAGAAAAATAAATGATCCAATGGGCCTTCTAGCGTCCTGTAAACCCGCACGAGAGCGTCTAACAGCATCAGATAGTGCTTCTATTGCTTCCTCCTGACCAACGACTCTTTTCGCTAATTCGTCCTCTAGTCGAAGCAATTTAGAAACTTCACTTTCAATCATTTTTTGAACAGGAATACCCGTCCATTTTGAAATAACTTCTGCAATTTCTTCTGCGTCAACCTCTTCCTTAATCATTTTGGAGTGGATTTGCATTTCTGCTAATTTGTTTTTTGAAGCTTCAAGCAAGGATTCGGATTCCTTAATTCTGCCATAACGAATTTCTGCAACTTTACCATAGTCTCCTAATCGCTCCGCTTGATCCGCTTCAAACTTAAAATTTTCTATTGCTTCTTTCGTACGTTGAATAGAGTCTACTACATCTCTTTCTGATTGCCATTTCGCATTGATTGAATCTCGTTTTTCACTAATATTCGCCAATTCCTTTTCAACATTTTCGAGTTTTTTTTGATCGTTCTCCCGTTTCAGTGCCTCCCGTTCAATCTCAAGTTGCATGATTTTTCGATCTAATTCATCCAATTCCTCGGGTTTTGAGTTGATTTCCATTCGGAGTTTTGAAGCTGCTTCATCAATTAAATCGATTGCTTTATCAGGCAAATGACGATCCGTAATATAACGTTGTGATAATTCTACAGCTGCAATAACTGCGGCATCTTTTATAAGTACTTTGTGATGATTTTCATATTTTTCTTTAATTCCTCGCAATATAGAAATAGCATCTTCGGCGCTTGGTTCATCTACCAATACTGGCTGAAATCGCCGAACGAGAGCCTTGTCTTTTTCAAAGTACTTTTGATATTCATTTAATGTGGTTGCACCAACTGCTCTGAGTTCACCCCTTGCCAAAGCAGGTTTTAGAATGTTAGCAGCATCCATGGCGCCTTCACCGCCGCCACCTGCACCAACTAATGTGTGAATTTCATCAATAAACAAAATGATTTCCCCTTCGGCATCAATTACTTCTTTTATCACTGATTTGAGTCTTTCCTCAAATTCGCCTTTGTACTTTGCGCCAGCGATAAGTGAACCCATATCAAGAGAATAAACGATTTTATTTTTTAAATTATCGGGAACATCTCCACTGATTATTCGATGTGCCAATCCTTCTGCAATGGCGGTTTTACCAACCCCGGGTTCACCAATAAGTATAGGATTATTTTTTGTCCTTCGGGTTAGAATTTGTAAAACACGTCTTATTTCATCATCCCTTCCAATAACGGGATCAAGCTTTCCTAATTTTGCCAATTCATTCAAATTTTTAGCAAATTTTTCAAGTGATTGATAGGTTCCTTCCTGATTGGTTGATGTGACTTTTTGTCCTTTGCGTAATTCCATAATCGCTTGTTTTAAGTCATTTTTCCTGAGGTTATTGTCTTTAAATAGTATTCCAATAATATCGTTTGATTCAAGCATGCTTAGTAAAATCATTTCTATGGAAACGTATTCATCTTGCCATTTTGCAGTTTCTTGAATTGCATTATTTAATACCGAAATGGCTGATTGTGATAAATAAATTTGTCCACCAGATACCGTTGGTAACGATTGAATAATTTTGCTCAAGGCAGCTTCAATCATTTTCGTATTAATATTCAATTTTCCTAATAGATAGGGTACTACGTCCTTATCTACTAAAAATATGCCTTGTAAGAGATGCGCATTTTCGATTGTTGGATTTTGCTTGTTTTCAGCAAGTTTCTGGGCTTGCTGAATGGCTTCCTGTGATTTCGTTGTGAATTTTGAAAAATCCATGGTAATATATTTTAGTTACTTTTCCTCGTCAAATAATAAACCACCTCCCGCATGGAACAAAAAAGATGTAAAAATGACATGTGTAATCGTTGTTAATCTGACAAAATGACTGTAATATTTCCACCGTGATCGACTTTCACAATTAAAAAAAAGTGTACTTTTGTTGTAATGGAAAAGCAAGTAATTCTGAATGAAACGCAAGTGGATTTAACAATCAGGAGGCTTTGTTATCAGTTAATTGAAACGCACAATAATTTCGAAAATACCGTTCTGATAGGTCTTCAGCCAAGAGGGATTCATGTTTTATCTCGTTTGAAAGAACAATTAGAAGCAATTTTAAATCACCCAATCGTTTGCGGAAACCTGGATATTACCTTTTATAGGGATGATTTTCGAAGAAGAGAAAAGCCCATAATACCAAGTGTTACAAATATTGATTTTGTGATAGAAAATAAGAATGTCGTGTTGATTGATGATGTGCTGCATACTGGTAGGACAATTCGGTCTGGTTTAGATGCAATTATGACATTTGGTCGGCCAAATAAAGTCGAATTATTGGCCTTAATCGATCGCAGATTTCAACGTGATTTGCCTATTCAAGCCGATTACGTTGGATACACAGTTGATACATTAGTTTCTGAAAAGGTTTCAGTGGAATGGAAGGCAACAGAGGGAGCTGACCAAGTTTTTCTTTTTACGAAAAATGAAATAAATGAATAATCTCAGCGTAGACCATTTAACAGGAATCAGAGACCTTACCAAAGAGGATATTGAATTAATTTTTAAGACTACGGATAGTTTTAAGCAAGTTATTAATAGACCAATTAAAAAAGTTCCTTCATTACGTGATATAACCGTTGCTAATTTGTTTTTTGAAAATTCAACTCGGACAAAACTCTCTTTTGAGTTGGCAGAGAAGCGACTTTCAGCTGACATAGTAAATTTTAGTGCTTCCGGTAGCTCTGTGAAAAAAGGAGAATCACTTTTGGATACGGTGAATAATATCTTGTCTATGAAAGTGGATATGGTGGTGATGCGTCATCCAAATCCGGGTGCTGCCCACTATCTTTCTCAACGAATTAAAGCAAAAGTCATAAATGCAGGCGATGGCACGCATGAACACCCAACCCAAGCGTTATTGGATGCTTATTCAATTCGAGAGGAATTAGGTTCAGTGGAAGGGAAAAAAGTAGTTATCGTTGGTGATATACTTCATTCTCGGGTTGCACTTTCAAATATCTATTGCCTACAAAAATTAGGCGCAGAAGTAATGGTTTGTGGTCCAACAACATTGATTCCAAAACACATGGAAGAATTGGGGGTTCAAGTTTCGCATAATTTGCGCGAGGCTTTGGAATGGTGCGATGTGGCTAATATGTTGCGTATACAGTTAGAGCGCCAAGATATTCGATTTTTCCCGAGTATCAGAGAATACACTATGTTGTTTGGTCTAACAAAAGAAATATTAGATTCATTGAGTAAGAAAATAGTAGTGATGCATCCAGGTCCAATCAATCGTGGTGTTGAAATTTCAAGTGAAGTAGCAGATTCAGACCAAAGTATTATTCTAAACCAGGTAGAAAATGGAGTTGCTGTGCGAATGGCAGTTATCTATTTACTTGCTGCCAAAATTGAACGATAATGAGTCTGCCATCCAAATATTTGGACAGAGCAGTGGAACAATTATCCTCCTTGCCCGGTATTGGGAAAAGAACAGCGCTTCGCATGGCTTTACAGCTTTTAAAACGCGACAAAGAGGAGATTGCGGCATTTTCCCATTCCATTATTGAATTAAAAGGAAATACCTTAGAATGTGAGGTTTGTAATAATATTTCAGATACTCCGAAATGTACTATTTGTTCAAATTCAACGCGTGATACCTCAATAATTTGTGTTGTAGAAGATATTCGTGATATCATGGCCATTGAATCAACACAAAGCTTTAAGGGTTTGTATCATGTTCTAGGTGGGATTATTTCTCCCATGGATGGTGTCGGCCCGTCTGATTTATACATTGATTCATTAGTTGATAGAATTAGCGAAGGAGTAGTGAAGGAGGTTATTTTTGCTTTGAGCCCAACTATGGAGGGTGATACAACAAATTTTTATTTGTACAAGAAGATTTCTAATCATGATCTATTGATTACTACATTGTCTCGAGGAGTATCCGTTGGAACAGAATTGCAATATGCCGATGAAGTGACTTTGGGAAGATCTTTGGCGCAAAGACAAGTGTTTAAAATGTAATACACACGCAATTGTTTGCATTTAGTGATTGCTTCCGAAAGCCAGTTGCCATTTTTTTTTTAACTTCGGCATTATTATTGAAAAAGCTCTGTTTTTTTAAATGAATTATATGAAAAATCTATTTTTGTTTTCAGCCATTTTATTAGTGAATATAAGTTATTCGCAAGTAGCTAAGGTCAGTTTTGATACTGATGAAAGATTAATTAACGTGGGTGATACCGTTCAGTTGACAGCTATAGCATCAGGGATTATTGAAGGCACATTAAAATGGAAAATTGGTGGTGAAGAAGGAAAAGATTGGAAATTCTTGAAAGGTTATGATGCAACCAATGAAGTAATAAAAGTATATTTCAAAAAAATAGGTCCAGCAAACGTAACACTATCAGCGAAATTTGAGAAAAGTGTTACTAAAAAAGAAAATGGAAAAGAAAAAACTGAAAAAGTTAAAGAGTCTATAAAATGTGATAAAAAGAGCTATTTTTTGGTTACTGAAAAAGGAGAATACAGCGAATTAAATCAGTTGTACGCAGAGGCGACAGTTGATAGCTACATCAAATTGGTTAAAAAAGCTGCGAAATTAACGGAGAATACTAAATATGCAAAAGATCCGTTCGCATACATTTGGTTAGCAAGAGGTTTATACGCCATTTATGGTGAAAACTTAGATTTTACAATTGGTAAATATGCAGCCTACAAAACAGCATTTCAAGATGCAACTTCTGCCTTGTCGAAAGCATTAAAAAACGATAAAAATGGTTTTCTTGATCATTCTAAATTTGCAGAATTTATTTTTGAATTTCAAAACAAATATTTTGTTGAAGTACTTGGAGAACAATTGGAAAAAGAAGCCGACAAAATTGATTATACGAAAATTAATAGCGCTCTAGGAAAATATGTTAAAATCACAAAAAATCCAATCAGTGTAAAATACTTCCAAATTGCCTGTATGTATAGACTGAATGACCAAGCAAATGCTAAAATCGCACTGAAAGAAGCAGATTTACAATTGGCACAATTGGGTGATTCCGCCGTATTTTCAGAAACGGACAAACTATTTTTCGCTCGTAGTATTGTTGAATTGATAAAATATTATGAATCTAAAAAACAAGCAAATAGCCCGTGCGACCTATTGAAAAGAGTGGTCATTGCAATTCCATCCTTATTAGAGGAGCAAGACAAATATGAGGATTTTAGAGAAAGACACGCAAATTGTGATTAACTTTCAATAGCCGTTCATTTGAACGGTTTTTTTTGAAAAATGAAAAATAAAACCAAGTCTTTTTTTGCTTTACTAGCTTCGTTGATTTTACTTTTTACAGTCTCTTTTTCTACCCTTTCACTTATTGAATTCTCTCAAGTTAAAAAAGAATATTCCTCGCTAGATTTTATTCCAGCCGATGCTGAATTTGTAATGCGTATAGATGCTAAACAAATGGGTAAGGATTTTTTCAAACGAATTATTGAATCAGGAAAGACTGATTTTTTATCGCAAGAAAAACAAAAAAATAATGAGCAATCTTCCTTTAATATTGCTTCAGTTGATTGGACGTATCCTGTGTATTTATTTTTGTTAAAAACAAATAATCAATGGGCTACAGTTTCCGTTTTTTCGTTAAGAAGTAATGGAGGTTTTGCTGATGGAAAAAATAAAGTACCTAATCAATATGCCTTCGAATTTCAACAAAAAGGATTTTTAGTTTCGGGTTGTGACAAACAAAGTTTTCAGTTGGTGAAAAAAGGGATAGAACAAAAAAATTCTTCGGGTTGGAACAAATTAAAATCGAAAAAGGAATCTATTGCATTTCAAACGAAAATGTTTCAATTTTCAGGCGCTGTTCAATTAATTGGAAATGATTTGATAGTCGAAAGCGATATGGATTATTTTCAAGCAACAACTAAAAATCGAAAATTTTTAAAGCCTGAAGGATTTCATATTTCATCCATAATCCCAATTAAAGGAATGGATTTATTAGTAAAACAAGCGAATGAATATTTTGATTTTAATTGGAAAAATAATCCTGAGATTGAATCTGCTTCAATTAATTATTTGGGCCTAAAGCCTCCTTATTTTCCTCAATTTCAACTTCTATTGAATACAGCAGAACCATTTGCAATTAATGAATTTATTAAGGTAAACGATTTAGCAATTGTTAAAGGAGATAAAACCGAAATTAAGCTTGGAGAAGTAACATTGAATGGACGAGAAATTGATGATTACTCATATCTATTGACAACAGTTCCAACAAGAAAAATCAATTATTATACAACTAAAAATTTGGGTGGAATTGAAGGGGATTTAAATAAGTTAATTCAACTGGATAATGCCCCAATGTTGAAAATGGTGCTATTGCTAAATACAAAAATTGCTGCAGCATCTCAGTTTATTGAGAAAACAAAAAGGGTTTCTTTAACAGCAACATCTAACAAATCTACAAAAAAGCAACACCTGATTTTTAAAATTGAAATGAAGCCGAATAAGAATTTCTTGGATGAAGTAATTCAGTTATTGACAGCCTTAGATTCCTAAATTCACAATTAATTTATCGAAATAATCTGGGGCCTCTATCATTCTCGGTCCATACCAAGAAAACATTTCCCCATCAACCAAAATTACTCTTGTTTCAGGATACTTCAATTGAAAAGTTCTAATATGATCAGTCCCGAATGGAAATGGTTCACTACTTAATAATAGGATATCGGGCGCTATTTGCTCAGAATTATCTAGGGTTGGATATCGATTTTCTAAGACGTAATTCTCGAAACCAATTTTTTCTAAAATTGAATTTATGTATGTGTTTCTGCCAACAGCAATCAACGGTTTATCCCAAATGAGATAGAGAACTTTTTTGTATTTTTTAATCGGATTAAGTGCTTTGAAATTGGATTCAATTTTTGAAAGGAGCTCGTTCGTCAAAGTTTCCTTATCCAGAATCTCTCCTAACTTATTTATCATCCACAATGCATCTTCGTATGAATTTATATCACTTAACCACACTGGACAAAAGTCTTCCAGTTGCTCAATATCTTGTTGTGTGTTTTCTTCTTTATTACCGATAATTAAGTCGGGTTTCAAGTGCCTTATTTTCTGAATATCGACGTTTTTTGTCCCTCCAATGCGAATTTTTTCCTTATGCCATTTTTTTGGATGGATACAAAATTTAGTTACACCAACCACTTCACTATCTAGACCAAAATAGGCAAGTAATTCTGTTTGAGATGGAACTAACGAAACAATCCGAATTGGTTTTTTTGGAATTCGGATACTTCGTCCTAACTGATCGACGAAGGTGTTGTTTTCCATTACGACATCGCTTGAATTACGTCGTGCCGCGTAACAATATGAAATTTACCATTAGTAAGCTCAACCAGAACTGCTGGAGAATTTTTTGTTATTAATTTACATAGATCATCTACAGAAGTATTTTCATGTACTATTGGAAATGGTTCATGCATAATGGATGAAATAGGGGTGTCGCGAAGCTCAGGTTTATCAACTAGAGCCTGATAGACATGTAAATCATCAATCGAGCCAACAAATTGACCATCCTTTAGCACGGGTATTTGGGAAATACCAAATTTCCGCATTTTCGCTATGGCGTGTGAAACTAATTCTTCAGCAAAAACCGTTACTAAAGGGGTATCAGCATGTTTTGAAACAATATCCGAAGCAGTTATGGGTTCTTCTTCCAAAAAACCGCGTTCACGCATCCAATCGTCGTTAAAAATTTTACCGATATACCGACTTCCATGATCATGAAATAGCACAACAACAACATCTTCAGGTTTTAATTGATCTTTCAATTGTATCAATCCTTTAATTGCCGAACCTGCTGAATTTCCCACAAAAATACCTTCTTCTCTTGCAAGCTTGCGCGTATATACTGCAGCGTCTTTATCGGTTACTTTCTCGAATAAATCAATAATATCGAAATCGACATTTGCAGGAAGAATATCTTCACCAATTCCTTCAGTAATATAGGGGTAGATTTCATTCTCGTCAAAAATTCCAGTCTCTTTATACTTTTTAAATACAGATCCGTATGTATCAATTCCCCAAATTTTAATATTCGGATTTTTTTCCTTTAAGTATTTTCCTACGCCTGAAATTGTTCCACCTGTTCCAACACCTACAACAAAATGAGTAATTTTCCCATCTGTTTGCTCCCAGATTTCTGGACCAGTTGATTCATAATGAGCTTGTCTATTCGATAAATTATCATATTGATTTACGTACCAAGAATTAGGGATTTCAGTGGCAAGCCTTCTTGAAACAGAATAATAGGAGCGTGGATCAGTCGGTTCAACTGCTGTAGGACAAACGACAACTTCAGCACCAACAGCACGAAGAATATCCATTTTCTCTTTGGATTGTTTATCATTTAGGACGCAAATCAATTTATACCCTTTGATAATACATGCTAGGGCTAAACCCATTCCAGTATTTCCCGAAGTACCTTCAATTAATGTCCCTCCAGGTTTTAATACTCCTGATTTTTCAGCATCTTCAATCATTTTTACAGCCATTCTATCCTTTACTGAATTTCCAGGATTGGTTGTCTCAACTTTTGCAAGAATGGTTGCTTTTATTCCCTCAGTAACCTTATTTAATCGAACTAAAGGTGTATTTCCAATAGTTTCCAATATGTTATTGTACACTTTCATTTAGGTGGTTTTATGCAAATGTAATTACTTGAATTTTACTCCTAGGTCAACTTTTATTTCATTTATCAAGAGATATTAACAAAATCTAGTATTTATGGTGGTTTTTCGCTTTTTTCTTATGAAAAAACTGGGTTGTCTTAGTGCATTATAAAGGGAAAAAACAGGTGAAAGTTGTACCAGAAGATAAATTACTTTGTACTTCAATTTTTCCATTATGTGCCTCAATAATTAGTTTGACATAAAATAAGCCCAACCCAAATCCTTTGACATTATGCAGGTTTCCGGTGGGTACACGGTAGAATTTCTCAAATATATGGTCGATGTTTTCCTTTTGAATACCAATTCCATTATCCTCAATTTCTATTAAAAAATTCTTTTTGTCAGTTCTTGTTCGAATTATGATTAACGGGTCTTTTTCACAATATTTTGAGGCATTTTCAATTAAATTATATAAAACATTGGTTACATGAACTAAATCACCGCTAATTTCTGTGTTTTCCGCCATTAGATTCAATTGAATTTTACCACCTCTAAATTCTTGACTAAATTCAAAATTTTCCTTTATATCTTTCAGTATTTCATGAATATCAATGTTCTCTAATTTCAATACGATTTGTTCTTTGTCGAGTTTAGCAACATTCAGAACTTTTTCAACTTGATTTTCCAATCGTTTATTCTCTTTGTAAATAATAGTAGCGTATCTCTGAATTTTTTGAGGGTCCTCTGAACTGTTCGGACGCATTAACATTTCCGCAGACAGTCCAATGGTTGAAATTGGAGTTTTTAATTCATGAGTCATATTATTTATGAAGTCATTTTTTACTTCTGAAAGTCGTTTTTGTTTCACTATGACATTAATGGTAAACAAGAAAAAAACTAAAATCAATAAGGCAATTACCACGACATATATCCAAGGAGAAAATGAATTAGACGAAAAAATAATAGGTTTGAAGTCGGTATTTGGAAAAAAAATTGTAAAATAGTGACCATCCATTTTTTTTCCTAAAGGGGGTGAAACTATCTTAACCGATTTTGGGGCATTCTGAAAAGCACCTTGATTTTTATACAAGATTAAATCACTATATACCATTTTTTCAGAAAAGCAATCATACATTCCTACTTGAAAATCAAAGTTTATTTTGTTGTGGTAAAATTCTCTTTTTAATATAGTTTCAAGATAAAATAATTGGAGTTCTTCACTGATTTCTACTAAAAAATAATTATCTCGAATTTGCTGTACGGCGCCATATTGATCAGTACTATCAGCAGTTTGTTTTGAAATTATTCGTCTAACATTTTGTAATGAAGATAAAGTTTGATTGGTGAAATGGTCTTTGTTTAATTCTACTTGCTTTTTTTGAATTGCCAAATTTTCCTCCTGCATTGATTGTGTTTTTCGAATCCAACTTATTTGGATTATTAAAATACTTATCATGGATATAATGGCAAGAATTATTACCGTGTTGATTGTCCGAACCTTCATCAATTAAACATTTTTTATACTGTTTTTAAACCTACTTCAAAGATAGAGAAAATGGGTTAAGGTTTTTGTTCTAAAATAATTACTAAGTTTATTTTTCAAATTGTATTATGATAGACAAAAAATCAATTCGCCGAATAATCACTGCTTCTTCATTGGGAACGGTAATCGAATGGTATGATTTCTATATTTTCGGGAGCTTAGCTCCAATTATAGCCACACAGTTTTTTCCAAAAGAAAATCCAACAGCTGCATTTTTAGCAACCCTTGCTGCATTTGGGGTTGGATTTGTGATTCGGCCATTCGGAGCATTGATATTTGGACGTTTGGGCGATTTAATGGGGAGAAAATATACTTTTCTTTTAACATTGATTTTAATGGGTTTTTCCACTTTTGCCATTGGTTTGATTCCATCTTACGAAAGCATCGGAATAGTTGCACCTATAATTGTTTTTTTATTAAGAGCCATACAAGGATTAGCACTGGGAGGTGAATATGGCGGTGCTGCAATTTATGTGGCCGAACACGCTCCAGAAGGAAAAAAGGGATTTTACACTAGTTTTATCCAAACAACAGCCACTTTTGGACTTTTACTTTCTCTTGCTGTTATTCTTGTCTGTAAATATTTAGTTCCAGAAGGGGAATTTGAAGAATGGGGTTGGAGAATTCCATTTTTAGTTTCAATTATTTTAGTGATTGTTTCCTATTTTATTAGAACTAGAATGGAAGAATCTCCTATTTTTCAGCAGATGAAAAACGCAGGAAAGATATCAAAGAATCCACTTCGAGAAAGTTTTACGAAATGGCGTAATTTGAAATTGGTATTGATTGCTTTGTTTGGTGCAGCTGCCGGTCAAGGAGTAATTTGGTATACTGGACAATTTTATGCTATGAATTTCAGTATAAAAACATTGCATATCGATGAGAGCCAGGTTCAATTTCTATTGATTCCAGTTCTACTGCTTGCTACTCCCTTTTTTATCGTTTTTGCCAAATTATCAGATCGTATAGGAAGAAAGAAGGTAATGCTAACTGGAATGGCTTTGGCCGTTTGTTGCTATTTTCCAATTTATTATCAAATGTCGGCCCTTGCTGATTGGAAATCATGGGAGCATAATCCCGAAAATTACCATGTACAAACAACTTCAAAAGTGAATAAAAAAAATGGATTGGTAGAAGTTATCAACCGAACATCCTATTTGAATGGCTGCAAGCGAGTGGAAATTTTAAGCTTAGAAACACAAAATATAGAAAAAAAATCGGTCACTTTGAAACAACAAATTCATTTAGATTTTTCTAAATTAAGTTATTTGGGCTTTTTGATTTTTATACAATTGATTTTTGTTTGCATGGTATATGGACCAATTGCAGCATTTTTGGTAGAATTATTCCCTCCAGAAATCAGATATACTTCTTTGTCTCTGCCATATCATATTGGGAATGGTATATTTGGGGGCTTGACACCGCTCATTGCTGAATTATTGGTGTTGAAATTTAATGATCCATTAGCGGGGATATGGTATCCTGTGATTATTGGTGCGTTAACCTTAATCGTGGGTTTGATTTTTATCCGGGAAAAAGAAAAAGCAGCTTAATTTTGAATGAACTGTGTAACTGAAACATTCCGTTTCGTTTGAATTTGTATTTTTGCACTTTAAAACAAAATTCTATGGACGCTTTATTAACTGCTTTAATCGTTTTACTTTCTTCAGGTGGTGTTATTTTAACTGCCTATTATCTTTTAAAGAGGGAAACAGATCGTGAGAAGTTGAATCTTCAGCTTGAGTTGAGAAAAAGCAGACAGGAGTATTTTTTACCAAATAGAGTAGAGGCCTATCAACGATCAGTTCTTTATTTAGAACGGATTAATTTAAATAGTCTAATCATGCGATTGCATAATCCAGGATTACCTGCCCGATTGATTCAATCTGAATTATTAAAAACAATTCGTGATGAATACGATCATAATGTGGCTCAACAATTATTTGTTTCTCCTCAAGGATGGAAAATGTTGCGTGATTCAAAAGAGGAAACAATCAAAATTATCAATATCGCTGGAAATCAAATGAATGAAACAGCATTGAGTACGGATTTGGCTACTAAGATTTTTGAATTGGTAGGGGAAATCGGTCAATTACCTACAGAAATCACTGTTGAATTCTTGAAAAAAGAATTGCAGGATTTATTTTAATAACCTAGTTTATTTAGCCTATTTAAGTGATAACTTGTTAATGTCTATTTTATCAGTTGTCGTATTAAAAATGAAGGGCAAAAATTAGTCTTCAAATAAAAACTATCAATTAATATCTAAAAAAAAAGAATAAGAATAACACAACTTTCATCGATTGGTTAGGATGTTCTTTTACGTTATAATATATATTGAGATGTTATTTGAATTCCTTTGGAAATGTTGATATAAGCATCTTGAGTTATATCAAAACGCTCACCATTCCTCAAAGCGGTTTATAGATTATTACCTCAACAACGTAACATGACCGACCATGATACGATTACCGAGTTTAACATCTTCATAGATTATTTTCCAGGTATACACCCCATCTTGGCAGTTTTTACCTAGAGCTCTACCGTCCCAAGGTTCGTTGTAGTCAGTAGTTTGCCAGATAAGTTCCCCCCATCGGTCATAAATAACGAGGCGATATTTTTTAATTTGGGAGTAATCTGTAAATACGGGAATGA